>DAOVMB010000401.1 GCA_030630905.1 Sedimentisphaerales bacterium | reverse complement strand
TTCTGGATTTCCGTGGTTCCTCCGGTTCGTTCCGGAATCGACAATGTCTCGCCTTCGATGGCATTCTTAACCCGTCTTGGTTTGATGATATCCTCGACGGATCGGGGGATAGGACGTTTTGCTTCTTTTGAATCGGGTTTGACATCCCATTTTGCGCCGGGCCTGGCATACCACAGAGTAGTCGGGGCATAATCCATAGTAGTTTTTGCCCAATGCCATAGCTCCATATCGAACTTGATGGATTTCGTAAAGGGAATAGCATCCAAAGAACGGAACCTGGAATTGACTGTAAAGCCGGGTTTCAGGTTGCCATCGCCGCTCGGCTGTGCATGGAACGCCGATTCGAAGAAGTTGGGCTTACACCAGGCGTAGCCGTAGTAATCTTCGGTGCCTGTGCCGATATGGGAAGGAAAGGACTCACCGTCCACGTATATCTTCTCATCACCTTCTCCCCACCAGGTATTGGCCGTATTGAAGAGTGTCAGGACATCACCGACGTAGGCGCCCTGACCTTGAATGGTGATCCAGTTTAGATCGAAGGCGCCGTGATCTTTGGTATTCTCATTGGACTGTGTTTTTATGCCAGCCCACTGTTTCCATGCGGCATGAAAATAGCACGAACGATTATTCCAGTCCCATGAACTGCTGAGAATTTGCCCGCGGGTCAGCTTAACCGGCTCTGAGCCAAGGTTAAGGATACTAATCCTTGCCTGCTCTCGGAACGGCATTACCCAATAGCATGATAATATATTGTCCTTGGATACGTTCGTGTACCAGGTTGAATGAGGACGTATATGGTAGCCGGTACCGAAAAAATCTCCGATCGGGCACCATATTGTGGTTTTGCCGTCGAAGGCTATTTTGATGACCGTGGACCGTAGTGCCTGGGCCAGGTCATCGGCTTGTAGCTGGAACTCCAGAGCACAAACCGCTTGTTGTCCCTTGATGGTCATGGATCGTTCCCCCGATGGCAGGATAGTCCCTTCTAATACATCCTTGTTCAAATTTTCTAAGCCGGTACGTTCATTTTGTCCGAGCATTCGTTGCACTCGGCTTAGAGTAGAACGTGCCTGCCGCAGGGCATTCATGGTGAAAGACTCGACTTTCGTTCCCGGCTCATAGCTGCGATAGTTAATTTGATAGTAAAGAGCTTCGCCTTTGCGCGCACCCTTATCGATAAAGCTCTTGGTTTGGTATGTGATCTTACAGTGCTCGGCATAGGGAATAGGAAGATAAAGATTATGGCCCTGATGCCTGTATGCGGTTTCCGGCGATACACCCTGCGATAACGGTTCGGCCACCAACTTACCCCCGCTGATCAGGTCAGCCATGGGGCCTTCGATAACCGGCTCTGCCTTTTTGTCCAGGTAAACACGCAATGTTCCGTTACTGAATTCACCGCCGCCCGGTCCGTGCCATGTAGCCCAGAAACGCACAACAGCTCCGGGGCCGCCGGCATCCATTAGTACATGCTCTTTTCCGCCGTTGTTGTCCTCAACTCGAACGAAGTAGCTTCGATCCCAATTGGCCCACCAGGTAGGAGAACCCGGTTCGGTCGAACTACGGTCATAACTGCTGAACTGCCTGCAGGTATATGCCGGTTTTGGTAGCCGGGCTATACATTCCCGATCTACCATTTCTTCCAGCAGCGACTTAAATGTGATTGTTTTGGATTCTGCCCCTGAGACGGCGTACGCCAAAGTGCTGCCTGCACATAGGACAACAAGAACTACATATAATTTGGCGATAATCTTTTTTTGCTTCATAATATCTCCAATTCCTACCGAATACCCCGGCCTTATTTGTTTTATAAGGAATCGCGAACGATCTCCAACTCTAAGAAATTGCCGAACATAATACCATAATAAGCATAGATGGGCAAAAGAAGTTATTGCCTGGAGTGCGGATGGAAGGTATAATAATCCAAAAGTTTAACCGGGCAGTCCATGTTACCTGCTCAGAGTTGTTTTCGCAGGCGCTCTTCGCAGGAGTACCCGAAACAACACTTTCGCAATTGAATTAAAGGTAAACGAAGGAGATAAGTCATGAATCATCAAATCAAACGTCGTACATTCCTTAAGAGTAGTGCTGCAGCCGGAGCAGGGCTGGTAATCCTGAAATCGGGCATACTCAAAGCCGGCCGGTCGCCGAATGAGAAACTCAACATCGCCGTGATCGGCGTCCGCGGACAAGGCGGGGCCAACTTGAACAACGTCAAGGGCGAGAACATCGTCGCCCTGTGTGACGTCAACGCGAAAAACCTCGCCGCGGCCGCCAAGAACTTCCCCAGGGCCAGGACATACGAAGACTGGCGAAAGTGCCTCGAACAGAAGGACATTGACGCCGTAGTCTGCTCGACGACGGACCACACACACGCCTTCGTCAACATCTGGGCAATGAACCGCGGCAAGCACGTTTACTGCGAAAAGCCTCTTGCCAATTCGGTCGAGGAGGCGCACATGGTTCGTCAGACGTATCTGAAGAACAAGAACAAAATCGCCACACAGATGGGCACGCAAATTCACGCCAGCGACAATTACAGGCGGATGGTGGAGCTGATTCGCGGCGGGGCGATAGGAACGCCGAGTGAAGCCCGTGTCTGGTGCAGCCGGATGCCGAAAGGCGGAAGTTATCTGCCGGAGGTCAAACCCGTGCCGGATCATATTAACTGGGAACTGTGGGTAGGGCCGGCACCTTTCCATCCTTACAATCCCGGCTACATAGGCGGATGCCTAAAGTGGAATCGCTTCTGGGACTTTGCCAGCGGGCAGATCGGAGATATGGGCAGCCACATGATCGATATGGCGTACTGGGGATTCGATTTGAAGCTTCCGACAACGTGTAAGGCCGAAGGGACAGATATTAATCCTGACACGTGCCCACAATGGCTCACGGCAGAATGGGACCACCCGGCCAACGACTGGCGGCCGGCCATCAAGCTGTACTGGTATGACGGCGGCAAAAAGCCCGGCATGCCGTCGAAAGTGTTCGACAGGGACGAGCTATTCAAAGGCGTGCTCTTTAAGGGAGACAAGGGCTGGCTGCTGGCCGACTACAGTCTTCGGATACTGATGCCAAGACAACGCGAAGGTGATATGACGCATTACAAATCACCTAAGCCCAAAGAGTTGATTCCGCCGTCGCTCGGTCATCATAAGGAATGGATCGTCGCCTGCAAAACGGGCAAGCCGACAACGTGCAACTTCGATTACTCGGGCGCACTGATAGAGAACAACATGCTGGCGCTGGTCGCCTACCGCGTGGGCAAAAAACTCGAATATGATGCTAAAAATCTCAAGGCCACCAATTGCCCGGAAGCCAATAAGTATATTCGCAAAACATACCGCAGAGGCTGGGTGCTTAACGGGTAGCCAGGGCCCTGTCAAAACTAATAAAATAACAGAGACTGGAGTATTTTCTCAAGACGTTTCGCCAGGATCACTATAGATTGGCTGAACAGAAAGAAAGGACAAAGAAGTTCTGCGTGGATGGTGAAAAGTG
>DAOVMB010000174.1 GCA_030630905.1 Sedimentisphaerales bacterium | reverse complement strand
GTCGAGCGGCAAAGCCGCATGGATTCCATTTCCAGAGATTCCGCCATTCCACGCACACCAACTGTAACGGCAACCTGCCCGTCAACTTTCCCGATTAACTCCCTGACATTTGAGACAAGTCCTTTTAGCGATCCTCAGGGCAGTGGCACATTCGACGCGATGAAATGGCGTATCGCCGAGGTAGCTCCCGGCTCTCAAGTTGCAGTTCAAAACGACAGATTTATTCTGATCGATGAGGGTGCCCAATGGAAATATTTCAAAGGTACTCGGGAACCATCGCTAGCGCAAGGCTCGTGGTGGCGCCATATCGATTTCGATGATTCAAGCTGGCTCAGCGGCAATACTCCCATCGGCTACGGCGAGTCATTCATTGTTACATATTTAAGTGATATGAGGGGCGGATACTCAACGGTGTATCTGCGTGAAAAATTCGAAGTGACAGATATGGATGCTATCGAAAACGTTATACTTGAAGCCATGTACGACGACGGCATCAATATTTGGATCAATAGTGTCCATGTTGCATCCGGTAATACGCCCTCGGCGGACCTGCCTTTCGACGCTACCGTCAACAACCGTTCGGAGAACCACGGCTTTACTGTTTTTACATTAGCCAACCCGAGCACTTATCTTGTCCCCGGCACAAACGTTATCACAGCGCAAGTAATCAATTCTTACCTGTCCAACAGTTCCGATTGTTTCGTTGATATTCGATTAGCTGGTGAGGTTGCTGAAGGAAACGAGCCTCCCGTTATCCCACCCGGTTACAGCAGAGAGCCGGGGAAATACGAGATCGATTCGGTCTGGGAAAGTGAAGAGATAACCAGCTCATCCGACAGCACCATACAAATCCCCGCCAGTGCGGTTAAGGTGGGGCGCACCTATCGGGTTCGCAGCCGGATGAAGGATAATAGCGGCCGATGGAGTCACTGGTCTGACCCGCTTCAGTTTGTAACAGGTGAGCCGATGTCGGCCGGAATCCTGGAGGACTTGCGCATTACCGAAGTAATGTACAATCCCCCGGCTCCACCCGCGGGTGATTCGGCCGACAATGAAGAATTCGAATTCATCGAATTAATGAACATCGGCGACGAAAACCTGGATTTGAGTCATGTTTCTTTTGTTGATGGCATTACATTTGATTTTGGTAACGGCAGCATAACGAATCTCGGACCCGGCGAGTTTGTCCTCGTGGTCAGGAACCGGGCTGCCTTCATGTCGCGTTACGGCACAGATTTGTCTCAGAGGATCGCCGGCGAATACTCCGGCAAATTGTCAAACAACGGCGAGAATATAACCTTGGAAGATTTCTGGAACTCAACGATTGTACAGTTCAAGTACAACGACGGCCGGGGCTGGCCTTTATCGTCCGATGGTGGCGGCCATTCTTTGGTAGTCTTGGATTCGGCACTGATAGACGAGCACGCCGGTTCGCTGAACTATAGCGGCAACTGGCGCGCGAGCACATACATCGGCGGCTCTCCCGGCACGGACGACCCCGAGCCGGAAACCAACATTGTGCTCAACGAAATTATGGCGCATACCGACTATCGTAATCCGCAACTTCCGCAGCACGAATCCAACGACTGGATAGAACTATACAATACGACATCGACAAGTATTAATCTGAATAACTGGTATCTCAGCGACGACATCGGAGAGCCAAAGAAATGGGCCATTCCAACGGTTGAGATTGCAGGCCACTCTTACATCAGTTTCGACGAGGTGACAGGCTTCCATAATCCAATCAACAGTGGATTCGGCCTGAACAAGGCCGGAGAAGAGGTCATTCTCTCTTATCTGCCCGGCACATCTGAGGACCGTGTTGTTGACTGCGTCAGATTCAAGGGACAGCTAATAGATACATCCATAGGTCGTTACCCTGATGGCGATGCATACTGGCTCCAGATGACGCCTTCACTTGATTCGGTCAATAGCGAACCTGTCCTAAATATCGTGATCGATGAACTGATGTACCATCCCGCAAACCAGACCGATGCCGAGTACATTGAGTTATACAATCCCACTGCAAGCCGGATTTATCTGGAAAATTCCGAAGGCGCATGGCGTCTGGATGGTGGCGTCGATTACACATTCCTACCAAATATTTCAATTCCGGCCGGCGACAGGTTGATAGTCGTGGGATTCGATCCTTACGCAGAGGCCGGCCTGCTGGCTGCCTTTATCGCCGCATATAATACGGAGCCGTTAATCGCCGGAGTGGATATAACAGGTCCCTGGGCGGGCAGTCTTTCCAATGCAGGTGAAAGACTTGCCATCGAGATGCCCCAGGCGACGGACCAGCCGGACGACCCGGTTTCCTGGGTGATTATGGACGAGGTGATTTACGCGGATGTATCGCCCTGGCCCCAGACCGCAGATGGCGCCGGTGACGTCCTGCAAAGAATCTCCGCTGACCAATGTCTTTCGGGCAATGATCCGGACAGCTGGCAGGCGGCTTCACCCACGCCAGGTTACAACCCGTAAATTCCCGGCAGAATCAGAGAAAGAAACACATACAACATATAATAAGGAAAACAATAAGAAATGCTCAGAAATATGACAACTCGCTTGTTCATCTTGATTTTGATTTTGATCCTATGTTTAAACAAATCTGTGGACGCAGCAGAAGTCACGCTGGTTATCAACGAGCTCATGGCGTCCAATAACACTTCGATTCATGATCCGCAGGGACAGTATGAAGATTGGATCGAGATTTACAACTACGGCGTTAACGCCATCAATATCGGCGGTATGTACCTGACGGATAATCCATCTTCTTCCACCAAGTGGCAGATTCCAGGTAATAGCCCCGCAGCAACGACCATTGCCGGCGGCGGCTATCTTTTGATATGGGCCGACAACGATACCTCAGATGCCGGGCTTCACGCGAACTTCAAACTCGACGCCGATGGTGAACAAATCAGCCTGTTCGATAGCGACAGCGTTACCCTAATCGACAGCATAATATTCCCCGATCAGATTACCGATATTTCCTACGGCCGCTACCCCGACGGCAGTGACGACTGGCGTTTCTTCGGTCTGCCAAGCCCGGAAGCGGAAAACAGCGGCGCGTATTTAGGTGTGGTCGCCGATACGAAATTCAGCCACAACCGTGGTTTTTACGATACACCTTTCTCCGTAACAATCGCCACGGAAACCGAGGATGCTATTATTTTTTATACCACCGACGGATCTAAGCCGTACAAGGTTACGGCACGTGGATTCTCCAGCGGTAGAGTTTACACAGGCCCGATCCCAATCAGCACCACCACGTGCCTGCGAGCCAGGGCGGTAAAGCCGGGCTGGAAATCCACCAACGAGGATACTCATACTTATATTTTCCTCGCCGATGTGATCAGGAGAAGTCATCAGCAGGTACTTAGCGAAGACTATCCAAGCACCTGGTTCAGCCCATATTCCGCAGATTATGGCATGGACCCTGAAGTATATAACGATCCTGACTATGCTGATCTGATGGACAATGCCTTGCTTTCAATCCCAACCGTCTCAGTAGTGACGGATAAAGATAACCTTTTCAACCATAATAGAGATCCCGTGACAGGTGGTATCTATATCTACACCGGCCACTCGATTACAGGAGGCCAGGATTGGGAGCGTTCCGTTTCAGCAGAGTTCTTCACTCAGGACGGTTCCGAAGAATTTCAGGTCAACTGCGGCATTCGCATTCAGGGCGGCGAAAGCCGCAGACCCAACAAATGTCCCAAGCATTCATTCAGCCTTCGATTTAGGGACGAGTACGGCCCGACCAGACTTGAATTTAAGTTGTTTGACGAATGGCCTGTGAATTCTTTCGACACGATCCAGCTTCGAGGTTTCTTCAACAACGCCTGGACGCACTGGGCGCCCGATCAGCGGCAGCGTACTCAATATATTCGCGACCAGTGGATGCGCGATACGCTCATCGATATGGGCCACATCGATGCAGGTCAGGGTTTTTATGTCCACCTGTATCTGAACGGCATATATTGGGGCTTGTACAACCTGCATGAGCGGCCGGTCGCCTCCCATTACGCCGCATATAATGGCGGCGACGAAGAAAATATCGATGCCATAAATGGTGGTGATCCAACTGATGGCAACAAATCCGCCTGGAACCGCATGAGAAACACCGTTGCCGGCCGCAATTGGGACCAGATCCAGAAGGTACTTGACGTGGACAACTTTATCGATTGGACCCTCTTGTGCTTATCTGCCGGTAACGTGGACCTCAAGACTAACGGCAACTGGCGGGCGGCAGGCGGCGGCCCGGAAGATAGGCCCTGGCACTTCTACAGTTGGGATGGCGAGCACGTGCTCGAAAATGTTCGCGAGACCGGCACAAGACCGTCATCCGACCCGACGGGTTTGTTCAACTATCTCGACGATATCGAGGAGTTTCGTGTGCGCTTTGGTGACCGCGTTCATAAACACCACTTCAACGGTGGCGCCCTGACACCGGAAAATAATATCCGGCGCTGGACCAACCGCACCGATGAGCTTGACCTGGCTGTAATAGCCGAATCCGCTCGATGGGGAGACTACCGTAGAGACGTACACCCATACAGCTCCGGCCCGTACTACTTATATACAAAAAATGAATTCTGGATTCCCGAGAGAGACCGATTAATCAACCAATATTTCCCTGCCCGAACGGACATAGCGCTTGATCACTTTCGCTCTCGCGGCCTGTACCCACGCACAGATGCACCGGTTTTTCACATCAACGGATCCTATAAGCACGGCGGCCCGATTTCGAAAAATAACACGTTCTCAATAACTGCTACAACCGGCACAATTTTGTATAGTCTCGACGGTTCCGATCCTCGAACGCCGGGTATAACACAACAGGTGACTACTCTCGTACCTGAAAATGCCGATAAACGAGTACTCGTCCCAACTGAACCTATTGTTGACAATTGGAAAGGTGGCGGGGCTTTCACTGATCAGAGATGGACGAGAAGCACCGGCAATCCCGGCGGCGTTGGATACGAAAGAAGTTCAGGATACGAGCAGTTTATTAACCTCAATGTCCAGGAAGCAATGTACGAGATTAATGCCACCTGTTATATCCGCATCCCATTCAATCTCAACAGCAATCCTGATGATTTCAGTTCTTTATCGCTGAATATTCGATACGACGACGGCTTTATTGCTTATCTCAATGGTATTGAGTTGGCCAGACGAAATTTCAACGGCACACCAAGCTGGAATTCCTACGCCAGCTCCACCAATTCCGATTCGGCCGCCGTCCTGCTCGAAAACATTGACATCTCAGTTTTTCTCGATAATCTCCGTCAGGACGACAATTTATTGGCCATCCACGCAATGAACAACTCCACCACAAGCTCCGACTTTCTTACCTCGGCCGAGCTTACAGCAAGCGGAGGCAGCTCAGGCGATGGCATTATGCCTGGTGGCATAGAATATGCAGGCCCGATTACATTGCCCCACAGCGTCAACGTAAAAGCAAGAGTCTTGAGCGGTAACACCTGGAGTGCGCTAAATGAAGCAGTCTTTGCCGTAGGGCCCGTAGCGGAGAATCTGCGCATCACCGAGATAATGTATAATCCTTGTGGCTCGGCCATCCTGGCCGAGTTTCCACGGGCTGGAAGCCCGTGCCACGAGGAGTTCATAGAGCTAAAGAACATCGGCTCCGAAAGCATCAACCTGAACCTGGTTAGCTTCACGAACGGTATCGATTTTACCTTCCCGAGCATAGATCTTGCATCTGGCGAACACATAGTCATAGTCCAGAACCGCAATATCTTCGAAGCCCGGTACGGCACAAATATCAACATCGCAGGCCAATACTCCGGCAAGCTGAACAATGCCGGCGAAAGAATCGAGCTCCAGGACGCCATCGGCAGAACGATTCTGAACTTCCGCTACGAAGATGGCTGGCGTTCGATTACCGATGGCGAGGATTTTTCGCTGACGATAATAGATTCGACTAATCCCGATCTGAGCAGTTGGGACGAAAAAGATTCATGGCGTCCAAGCGCTTATGCAGGCGGCTCACCCGGACAAGATGACAGCGGCATTATCCCCGAACCAGGT
>DAOVMB010000077.1 GCA_030630905.1 Sedimentisphaerales bacterium | reverse complement strand
ATCAGCAATGCCTCCACCAGTGAGAATGCCAGAACACTAACTACTACAATCGGCAAGACCCGAAGAATTTTACCCATAATGCCGCTGGTATAAGCCAGGGGTATAAATGCAATCACCGTGGTCAGTACCGCCGCGATAACAGGCCAGCACATCTCGTGCACACCCTTGATAGCTGCATCGAGCCGTTCCAGTCCCTGTTGGCGATACGAAAATATGTTCTCGCCCACTACAATAGCATCGTCCACAACCAGACCAAGCACCATGATAAAAGCAAAAAGACTCATCATGTTAATCGTCACACCAAAGTGCGGAATCAGCCAGAACGCCCCAAGAAACGAGGTCAGGATACCTATC
The DNA here is from genome assembly GCA_030630905.1 of Sedimentisphaerales bacterium. GTDB lineage: Bacteria > Planctomycetota > Phycisphaerae > Sedimentisphaerales > Anaerobacaceae > JAFGPJ01. The sequence continues at coordinate 8,133 of DAOVMB010000077.1, read as the reverse complement.
GCGGTCCAGAACGCGAGTCTTATATTCAGAAAAAATGTCAAACACACAAACACAAGAATAAGGCCGATGTAGCCGTTTTTCTTAAGTAGATTCAGCCTCGCCTTGAGAAACTCGGTATCATCTTCCCACAGTGCCAGCGACATTCCTGCCGGCAAGGAATTCCGCTTCTCACGGATATATTCCTTGACGGTCAGTGCAACATCTACCGCATCCTGCTCGCCTGTCCGAGAAACTTGTATAAAAGCGGCGCGTTCGCCGTCAAACCTCGCAGAAAGATCCATGTCCTCGAACTCGTCCCTAACCGTGGCAATATCGCTTAGTCTTATCCTGGTACCGTCGTTGCGCGTGACTACTATTATCTTTTCAAATTCAAGCCCGTAGTACTTCTGCCCTTTTGTCCGAACTAAAATCTCGCCGCCTGAAGTCTTGACCGAACCGGCTGGAATATCCAATGATGAATTTCGGATTGCTCGCGTTACCTGGTCGAAACTCAGATTGTAACGGCGGAGGTTCTCCTCAGAAACCTCGATTGATATTTCATACGGTCTGATTCCTGAAATAGTCACGTGTGTGATGTTTTTCTTGTCAGTTATATCATCGCGAATCCGGTCCGCCAGTATCCGTAAGGTCTGCTCGGAAACATCGCCGGACAAAACGATCGAAATAACCTTGAACCTCGTTTTCAGCTCGGAGATAATAGGCTTCTCCGTCTCCTTTGGAAAAGTTATTATCGTGTCAATCTCCGCCTTGACGTCATCGAGCACCTCTTTGACATCGGCAAATTCCTCCACTTCCACCAGCGTCGAACCCATCCCCTCGCCCGCAGTGGAAGTCATTCGCTTAATGCCTTCCACACCTGCAATTGCCTCCTCGACACGTGTGCAGACCCCCTCCTCGACATCGGACGGTGAGGCGCCCAGATAAGGCACCATGATATTTATCATATCGAGGCTCATCTCGGGGAACACTTCGAGCCTTGCCGAGAAGATAGCGAGCAATCCGGCCGCCGCGATCAGGAGCATAAGCAGATTTGCCGCAACGTGGTTCGAAGCAAACCAGCTAAGGATACCTTGTTTTTCTTCCAAGTCTTTCACTTAGTTTTCCTCCGGCTTGTCTGGCTGATCGCCATTGTTTTTTACCTGTTCGTCCTGCTTTATGATATCCGTTTCCGTCCGTACTTCCATACCATCTATTACCGTATCTAGGAAACTTATGATAACGTTTGCTTCATCAAGATCGTCAGAAACAACATAGGCGAAGTTTTTATCGACCCGGACAATTTTCAAAGGCCGGATACCGAGACGATTGCCGTTTACCAGCCACATTTGGTTGCCCTCGCGTATCGCATCGCGGGGCACTGCAACTGCACTACGAAGAGTGTTGCCTTGAATGAGAACCTCGGCGAATACACCCGGCAACAACGGAGGTCTGCCTTTAAGGACATTGAACGGTTCCTGCACTTCCACAACAACAGAAATCATCCGGGAAGTCCTATCCACCTGACCCACAGTGCGGACTACGTAGCCTTCCCATGTATGTTCGGCGCCTGCGAAGTCCGCTATCACCTCTGCCGGAGTTCCTTTGGCGGCGTTCCGGTCACCGTTTGAGAAGATAGAATTCTCGAAGACATCGAACCAGGCCAGTTCGCTATCCTTCAGCGGCACCTCTATTTCAACCGAACCGGTTCCATAAGCCTTGGCCAGAGGCTGTCCCATAACGACGTACTGGCCAAGATCCACACTTTCAGTGGTAATCAGGGCATCGAACGGCAGGGATAGACTGGTTCGCTCGAGTCTCAATTTTGCGGTCGCAAGTTGAGCTTCCGAGGAATCCAGCATCGCCTGTGCCTTGCGAATCTGTGGTTCACGGAGAACAAGTGAAGAAGTCGGCTCCGTGTCCGGATGCAACTGTCTCCATTCCGTTCGAGCAACCTCTGCCTCGGCTTGCTCTGTTTCCAGTTTAACCCTGGCATCCGCTACTGCGGCCTCGGCTTGCCGGACAGCCAATTCGTAGTCCCTCGGGTCGATTCGCAATATTGCCTGATTAGCATGGATGAGCCCGCCGACAATAAGTTCAGGATGAATATAAACTACCTTTCCAGCCACTTCCGGAATTATATCGACCTCCACCTTGGGATTGACCGTTCCGTAACCCTGAACCACCATCGGGATATCTTTTGAATGGAGTTGCACGACTTCGACCAACGGCGCCTGCGCAGCCTGTACCTTTCGCTGGGGCGGCTTTTTTAACTTGATGAAAATGACTGCACCTGCAATACCCGCCGCGACGATGACAATCGCTAACAATGCCTGCAAAAGCCCACGCCCGGTCCTACGTCGATGCTTGATGTTCTGTATTCTGTATTCTGTATTCTGTGTTCTATTATTTCTCATTTTTTCCTACCGCCAATATTTCTTCTTTCTGATCATTCCAATCACCACCCAGAGCCAGGTATAAATTAACTCGTGTGGTCCAAATCTGCCCCTTGAGGATGGTCAACTGTTCCTCAGCTATTCGTCTGCGTCGTTCGGTTTCCAGAACTACCAGAAATCCCGTAAGCCCCTGCTGATAGCGCTGCCTTGAAAGTTCCTCGGCGGCTTGGGCTTCCCGGAAGCGATGCTCGGTGTGCTGCAATTGGTTCTGGAGCATCTGCTCGCTCACGAGCGCATCTTCGACCTCCCTCATCGCGGTCAGAACCGTGCCCGCATAATTCGCCGCCAGTTCGGCATAGCGCGCTTTCGCGGCGTCGATTTGAGCACGAATTTGGCCGCCCTTAAAGATCGGCTGAGCAAGACGCATCAATAATCCGTACGTTTCTGAGTAACTCTTCCAAATGTCATGCCACTCGTCGGCATTTGCGCCATAATTTGCCGTAAGAGTTAAATCGGGATACAACTGGGCGATACTGACGCCGATTCGTTCGTTCGCCGAGCGCAAGGCCAGTTCCACCGCCTTCACATCCGGCCTCCTGTCCAAAAGCCGGGCGGGCACCCCTATCGGAACCGGCTCCAAATCCGGCAATTCTTCTAACGTATCAGGCAAATCCTCTGACGATCCCGGCGGACGCGCCAGAAGAACATCAAGCGCGTGACGAGCGGTAATCAAAGACATCTCGACAGCCGGCTCGGCAGCTTTTGACGCGGCAAGATTCTCACGCGCCAACCTGATGTCCACGGGCCCGACAAGTCCCTGCTCATATCGCCTTTCGACGGTCCTTAAAGTTTTCTGCCGGCTCTCGGAATTGGCCCGCGCGATGCTTAATCGCCGCTGGATCGTCGCGATATTGATCCGGCTGTTGATTACACCGGCGATAATCGAATTGGTCAATGCCTGCTCATTAGCCTCCGAGGCAAGCATATCCGCCCAGGCGGCACGCTCGGCATGTTTGAGCTTACCGAACAAATCGAGGATATAGTTGACGGTAATATCCTGCGACCAAGTCGTGCTCATAACGCTGAATCTGCCGCCGCCAAACGGACCACCACCCAGGTTGAAGGAGCGCTTACTTCTGTCACGGCTGAGATTGTACGACACATCAGGCCATTGTCGTCCGCGCATCTCAGCAAGTGCTGCCTGGGCCTGCAGCATTCTTGCAGCGGCGGCCTTGAGGTCATAATTGTTCTCCAGCGCCTGGCGCACAAGTTGTGCCGTAGTCGGATCGCCGAATCGGTCCCACCATCTGTCGGCATCGGCAAAATCGTTCACATCCTGTTTGTGTGCCCCGGTATGAAAATAAGCGCCGGATGTCTCGGCTGGGGTCTCGGGCCTGGAATAGTCCGGCCCGACCATACAACCGGCAAATATTATACAACTGAAAACAAAAAACAATCCGCAGATATAAGCTAATTTCCTCTTCATTCGATTTTCCTTTTGAAACAGGCCCAAATATCAATTTGAGATTTTCGGTTTTCGATTTGCGATTTTGTTACTCGTCTTCGCTTGGCATGAAGAAGCTCTTCACCCTGAGCGGAGTCGAAGGGTGAAATCGACAATCGAAATTCGTCAATCGACAATTTTCTGACCGGCGCCTATCAGGTAATATCTTCAATCTCCCACATAAAGGCTTTTATTCCTACCGAGGCCCATTTCTTCCGTATTGCTTGATTTAATATATTGAGCCTGACCTTCGGATTCCGCAGTTTCAACGGAAGTCAGAGTTCCCATCGCTTTTTGGAAATCCAGTTTTGCAATTATATGCGAGTATATAGCCTGGTAATGGTTTGCCCTTGCCGTCGTCAAAGCGGCCTGGGCGTCGATCATTTCAACCTGCGTGTTTACTCCCTCTCTGTAGCCTACTCCCGCAAGCCGCAGACCTTCTTCGGCCCTGGTAAGATTCAGCCGCTGAGATTCGATAAACTCCGCCGTATTCTCGATGCCCAATTGAGCTTTGGTTAGTTCAAATAAAGCGGTCTCCTCGGCGTCAATTAAATCTATCTGCCCTTGTTTTAGTCGCGCTTTTTGAGCAACGATCTCACCGTCACGCAAAAAACCATCAAAAATAGGCAAGCTCGCCGTAATCCCTCCCTGCCAGGCGTGGCCCCATTCAATCTCCATCATATTGTGCGGATCGGGTTTTGCCCATGTATTACTGTAATAGCCGCTAATCATAGGAAAATATTGGCTGCGAGCGACCGTGAGCAATTCTTTCTGCATTTTTATATCGAACTCCCGGCCAAGCAAATCCGGCCGGTTTCGATAAGCCGCTTCAACCGCTTGCTCCATTGGTATATTCGAAGGAACATAAAGCAGCTCATCCGAAAGGACAAAGTCACTGTCCTGCGAAACGCCCATTACTTTAATTAGACTGGCTTTCGCGACGTTGATCGCATTCTTATTTTGTATAAACTCGGCATGGAAATTGGAAAGTTCCACTTCCGCGCGCAGAACGTCAAAATCAGCAGCAACGCCGCCCCGTTGTCGCTGCTTGACATTATCAAGATGGGCCTGGGCTGAGCGAACGGCATCAGTGCTTATCTCCAGCAGGTGCTGACTTAGCAAAACATCGTAATAAGCATGCTCGGCGCCATAAACAACTTCCTGAACAGACGCTCGAACCGTCTCATCGGTAAGCAGTGACAACAATTTCGCTGCGTTAATTCTGGCTGGTATCGATCCGCCGGCAAAAATCGGCTGTGTGACAATTAAAACCGTAGAGTAGTTGTCCTCGTCGCCAAACCGTATCGTCTCCTTGCTTGTGGGCGTATCAAATTCAAAAGACGTTACCCCATCGAGCCGGGTGTAATCGCCCGTGAGATTAACATTCGGCAAAATCGCCGAGTAGGATTTCAGACGCTCTCCTCGGGCAATCTCCCTCTCTTGTACTACACGCTGCAGAACCTTGTTATTGACCAATGCCAGTTTTGTACAGTCTGCTATATTGAGCTTACCGCTGATAACCGGCTGGGACTGCTCCTGACGCTCTTTCCGACTTTTCCATTGCCGAAAAGCGGCCTCCCTCGACAACTCTACATCTTCATAATATTTCTCGCTGCTGATGCATCCGGCTAATTGTAAAGCCGCCAGAACACCGGCAACTATCCTAATACATTTCTTACACATAAGTTTCATCCTCTTAAAAAGTTCAGAAGCATTGTAGGGTGGGCTTTAGCCCACCGATTCAATCATGGTGGGGCAAGCCCAACCCTACGTATCTCAGATGCTCCCCTGCTATTTGTCCGTATAGGCACGAATCCCGGCGGCGGAGAATTTGACAATGTGATTAATCGCTTCATCTGAATCGAATATCGGCATGCTCAAATCATCGCCACCCTGTTCGAGCATAGTTTTTATGTGGACTAAATGTACGAGCTGTCCAATGACGGAAAATACCACCAGCAGAATCTTCGACTCGTCCAGATCAGGACAGGTTTTCACAAGCGCCTTGTGCATGGCGGTAATAGTAGGTTTAATGATCTCATTCACGAACATATTGGTAGGCAAGTGACTGTCAATATATTCCCTGGCCATAAGTTTAGTAAGCCGAGAAGCTCTATTTGCGTCTACTATCGAGCCAACAAATGTGTCTGCGAAAGACTTGAGCAGGTCTTCAAGGTTAGGCTGGGCTTTTGCCTGAGACATTACCTTGTTGATGCTCGCAATACGTGCATCGCGCATCGGAATAAGATAGCGTTGCCAAACCTTCTCGTATAACTTCTCTTTGCTGCCAAAATAGTAATTGACCGATGCGATGTTGCAGCCCGCAGAAGCGGCAATATCGCGAATACTCGTTCCCTCGAAACCATGCTCGCAAAAAAGCTCTTCCGCCGCATCGAGCAATCGGTCCTTAACACTCTGAATTGGACTGTCGTTATTTTTGTTGTTCTGCGATGCCACTTTATTAAACTCCTAAACGATTGATTGATACAATAGTTTAAAACAATTGTTTTAATATGTCAAGCAATTATTTAAATTTAAGAAAAATATCTAAAAATTTATTTGACGGGCAATATGTCATTGTATATAGTATATGCCTAACTAATAGATTAAAATCATAATAAAAACAGCCTATGGTAAACAAACAATCAAAAAAAGAGTGTTCTTCTGTATCTATAATAGTCCAACTTTTCTGTCCTGCGGTTCATTTTTTCCGAAAGACCTTTTTATGCCGAGTGACCCAAATGAACGCAAATGCCTATTATTCAAGGCCTTATGGAAATACATCTCGCCTTCGGACTATAAGGAAAACAAGCCCAAACAAAGCCAATTAAATCCAATCTCAAAATTCCATCCCTCCCGAAGGAGCGGGAAGAGAAAAGGGTGCCGGGCGAGAAGGGAAAAATCGTTCGGAGCACCTACTCATTAACCGGATGAAGCAAAAAATTTCCTTGACGCAAAGCCGATCAATCTGGTATAAATAGAATACAATAAAGGTTTTTGTTTTTTTTCGTCTTGTGTGGGTTGAGGAGTTCTACAATTTATTTCAGATTTTATTTAATTGAATAAGTGCCCATATTGGATGTTGGAAGGAAGGAGGTAGTATCGAGACACAAATCATCCTGCCTGAAAAAATGTGGGGGGGGGAATAAGAATTATTATCGGTCGTTTTAGTCTATAGCCAAAGCCAATTAACTAAATTTTCTAAGGAGGATTACGATGTGTAAAAAAATGATTTATCCCATTTTCCTTTTCGCATTGGTGTTGGGATTATCAACGGTTCGGGCCCAGGGTCTTGAGTGGGATCGTGCTCTCTACTGGGACGATGATTATTCGGCTGCCTGGGCCGGAGGTGACGCGTCCATCCGAGACGCTTTAGAGGCTACGGGCTACACGGTTCTCGATGCCGCTGCGCTCAAAACTTGGATGGATGCTCACATCGCCGACAAAGCCTTAAGTGTAGTGGTATTCTGTCGAGATGTTGTGCCGGACACTGTAGCAGAGAACATGAATGCAAGTTGTACGATTCGAAAATATCTTGATGCAGGTGGCAAGATTGTGTGGTATTCGGATTGGCCTTTTTACTACCAAGGAAGTTCGGATGGTTCCAGGGTCACGTGGGGTAGTTCCGGAGCGACCAGCGTACTGGGATTCAATGCCTCCAGCGGGCCGAATGACTCCTTAGATGAAGTAGTTTTCACCGAAGCCGGAGTTGAATGGGGTCTGACAACAACGTGGCAGTCACAACGGCCGACATCTGTGACAATTACTGACAATCTAACAGCATTGGCTACAATTAGCAGCGGAAGTGCGGCAGCGTGGGTGAAGCATTTTCTTCCGGGCGACAAGTACCGGGGATTTGTTCGGATATATGACACCGCAGGCATACCTCCGAGCGTCGATGACATCATACGTCTCGCTGAATATCTGGCCATTAAGGCCGGTAATCCCGACCCGCCTGATGGTGCCGTACTTCGGGAAACATGGACAAGTATGAGCTGGTCGGCGGGCGCCTATGCTGAGTCACACGATGTGTACTTCGGCGAAAATTTTGATGATGTGAACGACGGCACACACGAGAGCGAAACGTTCCGGGGCAATCAGGATGGAGCATTCTATGTAGCCGGCTTTCCCGGATATGCTTATCCGGACGGTCTTGTTCCGGGCACGACGTACTACTGGCGAATCGATGAGGTCGATCCCAGTAATATATATAAAGGTGATGTATGGAGTTTTATGGTTCCGCCCAAGAAGGCCTAT
>DAOVMB010000469.1 GCA_030630905.1 Sedimentisphaerales bacterium | reverse complement strand
CGCCGCGTGCCCAGGAGCCAAACAGGAGAATTCTCTGGGGATGAACCTCGTGAACAATCCGTTGAGTCATTCTATCAATCATATTATCGGAAATATTCACCATAACGATACCACATCAGATCAAAGGATTTCACATTTCCTATCGTAATTATAGCAGATTTACCTTTTTTCAGTATTGAAAAGCATGTTCTGAGTGAAATCGAATGGATTGGTTATTGAAGGAATTTTTGTTTTTGTGTAAAATTGTTGTGACTAATCGTGAAGTTATTGCCTTTTGTATGAGGGCAGAAGCCTCGCCCGACGACGGCGGCTTTTTGAATTAACCGCAGAGAACGCCGGGAACGCAGAGAAAGGAATTAAAAACAAAAAATTCTGCGGGCTCCGCGGTCTTGGCGGTAAAAAAGTTGGTTAGCGTCAGCGAGCCTTAGAGACTAAGGAAATGTGGGAGCAACAGACTTGCTATGAACAGGCGGCTGCGAAATGCTTTGAAAGGACTCACTGCCCCGGACGATGATCGCCGGCGAAGGGCGATGGAGCCTTTTGTAAGAGAAACGTTTCAAATGTTTATAAGGTACCTGTACCGTTATTTGGGCAATGAGGTTGAATGTGAGGACGTGCTCGAAGATGTTTACGGAGATATATGGCAAAATCCGGATCGCCTGCGGGATGTGGCCGGCGAGCGGCATCTGCTGCGAACGGTGTACCTGTACTATATGCGTAAACGCCTTAGAGAAGTCTATAGAAGAATGAATCGGCATTTGTACTTATCGCAGAATGATTTGTCGAACCTGACCGCTCCGGAGCTTGGGATACTCGATACGATGTCGCAAAGCGAGCTAAAGGAGGCCCTCGGCTTGGCGCTGGGAAGACTCAAGGCGCGCGAGCGGCGGGCCATCGAGCTATGGCTGGACGGCATGTCGGTAAGGGCGATTGCCAACGAGCTTAAGACGACGGTCGGGGCGGTAAAAATGCTGAAATTTAGAACTATATTGAAACTGAAAAAAATGATGAGTGAATACTGTCACGAAGAGTGACGGGAAGATTTTATAAAGGAGCGAGACAATGGCTGATACGAACCGGAAAATTCAAGAATTGCTGAGCGATTACGCAGGAGCGCTGCGGGACGGTTGTCTGCCGGTTTTTCTCAAGTCCCTGACTCGTCAGGAGGGCAAGAAAATGACTTGTTCCGATGATTTCTGGGAAGCCGCTCAGGTCGTGCGGGTCCTGAACGGCGTAGGATTTGCGGATAAAGCCGCGATCGCGGACGTGGGGCTGTTTGCATCTCGCGTCGATGCGAATATCGCATCCCGGCTGAAAAAGGCCAAAAGCTCGCCGCGAGCCAGACGCACAACCGGCGCCAGATCGATGACTAAAACACGCAAGGCTGAGAAACCGATATGATTCTGGATTGTCACCAGTGTTCATCCTGTTATTTCGAGGACAAGGAGCGCTCTTCACGGATCGATCCCGATACGATTTCATCGACGCAGCCCAGAATGGCCTTCAGGAACGTCCTGCTGATATTTGTTTGCGTCGAATTGTATGACGACAAGCAGGAGTTAAAACAAGCGGCGAATGAATTCGAGTTGCTGTCCGGCCTGATAGGCAAACGCCCCATCGTATTGTGTCCGAACGTGCATCTGTCAATCGACAAAGCGCCCGAGAAGCAGGCGGTCTGGATGATCGCCGAGCTTGAAAGGATGCTGGTTGACAGGGGCTACGACGTGCACTGCCTGTCGTTCGGCTACCATAAGAAATACGGGATGGAATGTAACGGCAACGTCGGCAGCGTCGTGGGCCGGCGTTTCTACGGCTCCGAGCAAAAACAATTTCTAAGACTGTTGACCCGGCTCGGTATTTGCCCGCCTGATTCTTTGCCGGAGCAGATGCCCTCGTGGGCAAAGCTCCTGACCGAACGCCGGCTCAAAGTGTTAGGCAGCCGAAGCCAGACTTACAGGATTGGCAAGCAAATGCTCCAGGAGCAGCTCGATGCGACCGGCCACAGCGAGCTTTGGACGTGCATGCTGTTCGAGGGGGAAAGGCAGCCTGTGGACGATTATCTCAGCGCGTTGTACGAAATCATCGAAGATTACCATGATGTTAGAATTCACCGCGCGATGAATCTGAGCGTGCCGGGCTTTTCCAACGCGGCACGTTTTTTGTTTCGCAAATATCCAGAGGCAATCGAATCCGGCGGTCTTCGGATTTACAACAGCCAGGTCTCCGACCTCGAGTTCCTGCTGACCAGAAGCGCTGTTCTTCTCGCATTTCCACAAATACCGAGAAAAGCCGGCTCGCATGCGGGAGAAATATCGTTTGGAATTTATTGCAAGGATGATGACTTTTCGAAGAATTTAATTCAGTGGTATCGTACTTTTCTCGTGGATGCGAGATTTGGATGGATTCGTACGGAGTCCGAGCTGGACACAACGATTAACGAGCTTGAGGAGGAGACGTTCCAGGACAAACCTGGCGATGAATCCAGACGCGAGAGATAGCGCCCGGGATGCAGTAAATATAAGCTCGAGAATCGCCGTGCCGGCCCGTTCAAACCATTCATCGTACTGATAGTATATAGAGCGTCAAATAGGATCAAGAACTGTGGGAATGGTCTTGTCTGTGGCTGTTGTTTTAGCCTACGTAGTAATGCTTACGTTCGTGGCCGTGCGCGCGCGGGCCGCTCATGAGTTCGAAGAGTTCTCATTAGCCAAACGGGCGCTTCCGCTTGCGCTTGTTTTCGGCAGTCTCGCTGCGACCTACGTAGGCCCGGGCTTTTCAATCGGCTTTGTCGGGCGCGGGTTCAAAAGCGGATTCCTTTTTCTCGGCATTGGCCTTGCCTATTCGATCCAGAATATCCTTGTGGGGCTTTTCGTTGCCCCGCGGCTCAGGGGTTTGAAAAACTGCCATACCCTGGGTGACGCGATAGGCCAGAAATACGACAGGAAGTGCCAGATTCTTGCTGGCATTATTTCCGTCGGCTT
>DAOVMB010000061.1 GCA_030630905.1 Sedimentisphaerales bacterium | reverse complement strand
ACGTCCCAGCGGGCTTCCTGAAGCTTCCCGTCCTTGACTTGTGCGACGATATTTCCATGCCCCTCGACTCGTGTGACGTGATTAACGCTTATATTAACTGTTTTAGCCATCAGTACTCCTGTTTACTTCCGAAAAGCAACATCTTGCCGCGCAGGTCATCAAGGGTCTTTCCATATTCGGCCATCACGTCCTCGGCGGCATTTACATTGGGATTATCAACAAATCCACGGCAGCCGAAACACCACATCCCACTCGACGGGCACTTCGCATCACAACCCGCCCGGGTGATCGGGCCCAGACAAATCTCGCCGTACTCGAAGCGGCAGACATTTTCTTTCATCTTGCACTCAACGCATACGGAGTAATCGGGGATCTTCGGTTCTTTGCCGATTGCCAGACAACGTACAATATACGAGAACTCCTTTATATTAATCGGACATCCGTGAACCATATAGTTTACTTTGACAACCTCGTTTACGGCTTTTGTCGGATATGTATCGAGATGCGGCATATCGGCGTCTTTCCCATAGACGTATTCCTTGACATCCTGCACCTCGAAATTGTTCTTGAGTTTATTAACTCCTCCGGTCGTCGCGCACGATCCGAGAGCAATGAGTATCTTCGCATTCTCGCGAATCGCTTTGAGACGTTTTTCATCCTCGATGCGTGTGATCGAACCCTCGATAATAGCAACGTCATAATCATCGCTTTGGTCGGACATAGCTTCCCGCCACTCGACCGGCTCGACAAGCTCCAGCAAATCAAGGATTTCCTCTTCCAAGTTGTAAATTTGTAGCTGGCAACCTTCACAACAGGCGAAATCAAAAAAAGCCACTTTCAATTTGGACATTATAATGCCTCCTCGATATCTGTGATGTCGGAAAACCTGAATACGGGACCATCCTGGCATACATAAATATTGCTAATCTGACAGTGACCACATTTCCCGACGCCGCATTTCATATTTCGCTCCAGCGACAGGTATATCTGATCTTCTCTCAGACCTGCCTCCAGTAATACAATAATCACAAACTTATACATGATCGGCGGGCCGCAGACAACGGCAACGGTATTATCCTTATCTACCTTCACCAGTGGTAACAGCGTCGTGATAACTCCTTCCGGGCCTGACCAGTTTTCGTCACGATGATCGACTGTTTCCAGAAATGTCACGTTCTTTTCTTCTCGCCATTTATCGAGCTCTTCGATAAAAAGCCGATCGTGTGGAGTTTTTGCTCCAAAAAGAATTATCACACGCCCGTAATCGTCGCGGTTGTCCAGCACATACTGGATTGCCGAGCGAACGGGAACAATCCCAATGCCACCACAGACAAAGATAATGTCTTTTCCCTTCATCGCTTCGTCAACCGGAAACGATGTCCCGAATGGGCCGCGGATAAAGAGCTTGTCCCCGGCGGCTAATCCATGCAAGGCCTTCGAAACGTTACCGACCTTTCGAATGACCATCTCAAAAGATCCTTTTCGTGTCGGCGAAGAAGAAACTGAAATAGGCGCCTCGCCGATACCGGGAATCGAGACCTCCACGAACTGTCCCGGCATGTGCCCGAGTTCCTCGCCCGAGTCGAGCTGGCACGAGAAGAAACTTTCATATTTTGTCATTGGTTGTACCTTACCTACCGTTGCCGGTAATGGAAGATAGATATCCTTTTTGGAATCGCATTTATACATCTGCGTTATTTCCCTTCATCCACAAGCTTGTTGTAAACTTCGACCGGGTTGGCAATGTTTGCCGTACACGCCGTAATACACCGTCCACACCCAACGCAGGCCACTTCCCCGATCTTTTCCGGTATATATTTCCCTTTGCGATAGTAGCGATGGCGGTACCGGTCGGCACGATTGCGTCTGAAATTGTGTCCACCCGCCACGGCGGCAAATTCAGAAAGAAGGCAGCCGTCCCAGACTCTATAGCGCTGACCTTTCTGCAAGCTCCACTCGACATCGTCGCGTACGTCGAAGCAGTAACATGTCGGACAGACCAGGTTACATGATCCGCAGGAAAAGCAGCGCTGAGCCTTCTCTTCCCAAACCGGATGTTCATAGGAACGATCCAGCAGCCTCGGCAGGACATCAGGGCGGACATTAAGTTTGTGTTTCTGGAGTAGTTTGGTATTGTCCGCCCAGACTAATTTCCTGAGCTTAAGGCTCATCTCATCAGCATCCTCGGCATCCTTGATGGTATCTGCCAGTGCCTGACCTTTCTCGGTACGGATATCGACCAAATATTCAGAATCGATCTTCGTAATCAGGATATCGAAACCATCGTCAACGGTGGCCGTACCCATGCAGCCGGCAAAGACTTCCTTCGACGCATTCTGTACGTCGCAGGCCACGATCGTAGCTTTCTGCCGACGATCGAAGTAGTGGGTATCGTATTGATCCATGGCGAACAGCTTGTCTGTCTGCGAGATCGCAACCATATCGTAAGGGTGAACGCCAAACAAGACGAAGGGCTGGCTATCGAACACACTCTCGAATCCCTCCTTGCGGTCGAACTTGAGTAATGTCTCTCGCGGGGGCAGGAAGTACTTCTTGGGGGGCAAGATAGTCACATCATAATCTAAACGCAAGTCCCCGGCATTCGCCAACGGCGCAAACACAAAACGGTCTTCTTTGGCCTGAACGCCGAATACTCGTTGGTTTCCTATGCACGCAGCGACCCATTTGTCAAACGCGGCCTTTTTTAATTTCTTTACTGTCATCAATTTTACCTATCTGTATAAACAACTACCACTTATTTAACGGGGGTGAATTCAACACCTATGACGCCGACAGTTATCAAATACCTGTGGGCAAGATTTGATTTGTCAATTCTAATTATATCTGCGAAGCATTTCTCGAAGAATATCGCGACGGCTCACAATTCCGACAACTTTTCCTTTGTCTATGATCGGCACCCGGCGGAGATGCCTTTTTGAAAAAGTCTGAACCAAATCGGCTAATTCCGTATTTGGGCTAAAGGACACGATATCTGTTACCATCACTTCCTCAACTGTTGTGTCTCCGGCATTTCCATCAAACGTCAGATTTACCAAGTCAATTTCGCTTAATATGCCGACCATTTTATCTTCGTCATCGACAACAGGCAGGGCACTAACGTGCCAACGGAGAAGAAGAGCTATTACGTCCGTCAAAACCATATCTTTCTTCGCCGTAATAACATTCGTTGTCATGATGTCTGCGGCTTTAATTGTTTTCATATTCCCTATTTCACTTTATTTAAATAATCATATTGATCGACTGAGTATGATTATGCCGCAGCTTGATCAGAACTGCAAGCATTTTTACGGTTTTTTTAAATATGGTTAGAAATGCTATTTCGCTTGGATGTCTCAATATTACTGATACCCTATAGATCAGCTATGGATATGATTGTAGGAAGCTGATTAAGAGGGAAAGGTCTACTGTAAACATAATTCTCTACTCAAGCGAAAAAGAAGTTTACCAATATCGAGATAGAGCCATAACTTTTAATCGATTCAATCCGCCAATCTCCTTGTCACCCGCACAGTAGGACAATAGCGCCCGCTTTCTCACGAACGTTATCGCCGTGTAGCAATACCAACCGTCAGGATTGTCCTCAATGATTCCGGATCTGCTCCAGGTCTTACCTTCATCTTTGCTAATGGCCCACCTTGTCGGTGATACACACAGTGGATTTGCTCCAGGTCGCAGTTTCGTCGGTCGAAATGCACATGAGGGGACGACAATCTTCTCTTGACGTCTTGCGCAGGTAGAATAGAGCGATCTGGCCGCTTGCCAGCCGCAGAAGCGAAACGGACATGACATTTAGCCCGCCGGGACGCTGCGCTACTATCCTATCGTCGCTCCAGTTCATGCCGTCATCGCCGGAAATGCGCATAGCAAGATCGGCTGCTGCGTGATCGCCGCTGCCGCCCGTAAAGCGCGTGTAAATTAGGCACAATCGCCCGTCTTTTAACTCGATTATGTCACCTTCGGAATTGCGTGGATTCTCTTTGTTCGGTTCTATAACTAACAAGGTTTCTGTCTCTCCACCGACTACTAAGGCCGGCCGTCCCGCTAAAATTACCATGGCTATCAGCAAAACTATTCTGGCTTTCATTATCAGGTTCCTTTGTCCTTTAACAGGTAGCTATTGGCAATGACTCGGAGATACGTAGTTTGGCTACCAACTTAGCCTGCTCCCATTACTGCGCTGACCGTGGAGTATGTTTACCGGCCGGTCAATGGAAGAATCTCCACTTTTCGGAATTCCACCGGATGACTCTCGGCCTGAAGGGAGATGTACCCTTCATGTAGCATCTTCTCTCCATTGACGATCAGCTTCCGGGCATCGGGGTCGTTCTCATCAAGCTGCGGCCTCTCATATTCCAACACGACCTGGCCGTTGACGATATGCCTTATGATGGAATTGCCGTTGACCTCAACTTCCATAGTTACCCACTGGTCCCCGTGATAAGTTTTCGAACTTGAGGATATACAATGACTGGTAACAAGCTGGCTGTCCATCACGATGTGTGTGCCGGGGGTGCACACATTTCCGGTTGAACGTTCATCCTTGCCGTTACCTCCAAGGAGCTGGGCCTCGATAGAGACCGGGAAGCTCTGATCTTTCGCCATGCTTTCAGGAGATTGACAGTGCAGCATTATTCCGCTGTTACGAAAGGCCCATCCGGGACCTCCGGGAGTCTGATCTCCCACAAACCGGTACTGTAGCCGAAGGATGTAGTGTGAGAATTTGTCCTCGAAGAACAGGTGCCCGAATTTTCCATCGAACTTATCGTACTGATCGTACGAGACCTTCAGGATTCCGTTCTCCACACGAAATGTGTTCCCGTAATTATCGTTCAGTTCATGACCTGTAATCTTAACCTTCCATCCATCAAGGTTCTTCCCGTTGAAAAGGCTGATCCGGTTACTTTTGCTTGTACTGTCCTGTTCGGCTGCACAACTGCTAAGCGTGGTAATCAGGACACAACAAAGAACCGCCAGAACACTATACGAATACGTTATAATCGAGGGTAAAAATTTGTTTGGATGCTGTCTCTTGGTCATTTTCAATTGCTCCTTAATTTATTCGATATTTTCATTTAACTAACAAGAATTTTGCAAAAGTTCAGTAACTAAGACTAATACAATTTCGTCATATAAGACAGCCGGGGCAAAATTTACATTTCACGTATCTCGCTTTGTGCTTTGCTCAGGGCCTATTTTCTGCCCTGCATTATGTAGAATGTCAGCGTCATAAGTTGAAAAACGATAGCGAAACCAAGCGCAATAAAAACCAAACTATCCTGCCTGTCAGGGCTCATCAGGAACCATACGGTAACGAGTAAGCAGAACAGGACAACAATTTGTATTATGCCTGCCATTAGTCTCATGATGGAAAACTCGCCGAACATCTGGGCCCGATTCATACTTTTGAGCTGTCCCAGAATACTGCTCAGAAGTTCTTCGGTTTTGTCAGCGGGAATGTGCGGCTCAGCGGGCGGCTGTATTTGCGGTTTGAGCGTCTGCATTGGCGGTTCGGCCGGCTGTTTTGGCGGCTCTGTGTGCTGTATCTCTGGTTCTTGAAGCTCTGGGGCGGTTTGTTGAGCCTCAATATGCTCAGGCGATTCGGCGACCTTGGAAACCTGTTCGGCAGCCTGCGGAGCCGGTTCGTTTTGATTCGTGGAAATCGGCAGAGCTTCATTTTGCTTCTCGGCGGAAGAACGCAGATACTTCTTGACTATATTTACCGCTTCCTTAATGTTTACAGCCTTGTAGTCGGGATTTACGCCGGCCAGCGACAAGGATGAGGCGGGCTGTTTCTGATGGGCAGGCGGCATATCGATCAATATCGTTTTACAGCCGGCCCGCAGACCGGCCTCGACGTCCCGGCTGCTATTGCCAACGCACCAGGACTGGCCCAGGTCGATATCCATTTCATCAGCGGCTTTCAGCAGCATTCCCGGGCTTGGCTTTCTGGAGTTGCTTTCTTTGCAGTATTTCGGGACAACACCTTCCGGATGGTATGGACAATAATATATACGGTCCAAAAATGCGTTCTTATCGGCAAGCGATTGTTTCAATCGTTCGTGGATCTCGCCAAGGACTTTCTCGGTGACAATCCCGTGCGCGACAGCCGACTGGTTGGTCACGACAATCAGCTTGTAGCCAAGGGCTTTGAGCTGAATAAGCGCCTCAGGGACGCCATCCAACAGCTTAACCTGCTCCGGGTCATTGATATAGCCCGGATCCTCGATTAAGGTGTCGTCACGATCTAAGAATATAGCTTTTTCAGACATATTTTCGAAATCCGTTTCAGGTTTAACTGTTAGCAAAACCACGCTCTACAAGGTCACAGATTATATGATAAGCAAGCTGGTGGATCTCCTGGCTCCGTGCTGTTGATTCGGCATCGGCACAAAAGCAAATATCCGCAATGTGCTCCAGTTTGCTGCCGGACCTGCCTGTAAACGCAATAATGTGGGCGCCTTTTTCTTTAGCAATTCGGGCGGCGGCAATAACATTTGCCGATGTGCCGCTGGTCGAGAACGCCCAGAGAATATCATCTTTTCTAACCAGCGCCTCGGCCTGGCGGGCGAAAACTTTTTCATAGGAATAGTCATTTGCGATACACGTGAGGACCGAAGTATCGGTCGAGAAGGCCACAGCAGCCAGCGCTTTGCGCTCCCTGGTGAATCGGCCCACAAGCTCGCCGGCAATGTGTTGAGCATCCGCCGCCGAACCACCGTTTCCGCATAGAAAGACCGTGCCGTCTTGCCGCAATGCGGTTGTAATTGCCTCGGCGACCGCAACGATTGTTTCTATGCTGCTCTGCTCGAGTTCAGCGGTCATTTTCTTATGTGTTTCAATAGCCTCGGTTATATGTTTCTTTGTGTCCGGATTCATCGGGATTGTGCTTCCAGTGACCTCATTTCCTCAATCGTGGCGGTCGAGCTTTTGCCGTTAACGAGCGGGGCAAGAGTAACTTTGCCGCCGTAGGATTCGACGAATTCCCGGCCGACGACACCTTTTACCGCCCAGTCCTCACCTTTGACCAGTATCTCCGGCCTGACTTTCTTGATTAAGTTCATCGGGTCCGGCTCGTTGAAGATCGTAATGTAATCGACCGTCTCCAACGCAGCCAGTACGCCGGCACGGTCGTGCTGATTATTAATAGGCCGTTCCGGTCCCTTGATCGTCTTCACAGAGCCGTCACTGTTGAGTCCGACGACGACGATGTCACCCTGTTGCCTGCAGAATTGCAGGTATTCGATATGCCCCCTGTGCAGCACATCGAAGCAGCCGTTCGTAAAGACGATGCTCCTTTTTTGCCGGCGGTGCCGGGCAAGCTCGCTGAGTAAAGAATCCGCCGTGCGGATCTTGCCACTCGTCCCTCGGTTCTGATCGATAATCTCATCGGCTATTTCTCCGATGGTAACTGTTGCCGTGCCGAATTTCTCCACCTCGATTCCGCCGGCGATATTAGAGAGCTGCACAGCGGTTTCGTAATCACAGCCTGTGGCCAATGCTGCGGCGAGCATTGCCATGACCATGTCACCGGCTCCGGTTACATCATAAACACTTCGCGGACGGGTCGGGATCATCAGGCTCTTACTTTCCGTTTTCAGATACGCTCCTTCCTTATCGAGCGTAACAACTACTGCATCAAGGTGAAGCTTTTGCAATAGATAATCTGCCGCTTTGGCTGCCATCTCTGCGTTGATAACCTCGAAACCTGCCACTGCGGAAGATTCTTTTCGGTTTGGTGTTATAGCCGTGGCGCCGATATATTTCGAATAATCACTTGTCAGCGAGGGATCGACTATAACCTTTTTGTTCGCCTGGTTTGCCAGCCGGATCATCTGCCGGCAAAGCGAATCGCTCAGCAGCCCCTTGTTATAATCCTGCAGGCAGACCATATCGACCTGCGGCAGCTTGTCTTTGTAAGCGGCCAAAATCGCCTCGTTCAACTCATCGGAGAGCGGCTCAGTGGATTCCCTGTCCATTCTAATCAATTGCTGCCGATGAAGATGTTGTGCAAGACCGATGAGTCTCTGCTTGCTGATAGTAGGGCGGTTCACGGCCTTAAATAGACTGTCGATATCGGCTCCGGCTTCGAGCAGCTTCTCTTGAAGGATTTCGCCGTCCCGGTCGTCTCCCATTATACCGATGCAGTAAGCCCTCGCCCCTAAAGCGGAAATGTTGGCAGCAACCGAGCCTGCCCCGCCGCAGCGGTGCTCGGTTTCGGTGATTTTCAGGACCGGCACCGGCGCCTCGGGGCTGATTTTCACGGCGTCACCATAGATATAGACGTCGAGCATAAAGTCGCCCACGACCAAAACTTTCGGCGAGCCAAGATTCGTTATAGTTTTCAGCAGGTTTTCATACATATCAGTGCAAGACGATATTTAATTACTTTTTAGGGATTTTACCCGCTAACGTATCTTTAATCAAGGCTGTTAATTTATCCTCTCCAGCTATGAATTTTATCTCAATCGCCAGATAAGCGAAAGGCAGAGCTGATTTAGATTTTGAAACCGGAAATTTGGAATTTGAAATAACCTTCGTCCAGTCCTTCTGCGTCGTCAGTATCAAGTTCGCCCCAAGTCCTCCGGCTCGTTCGGAAATATCGGCCAAACAGGCATCCGTGTAGTGATAGTGGTCGTCATAGATTTTTGAGCCGGCTAATTCAGCCCCAATATCCTTGATAGTGTTCAAAAAAGCGTCCGGATTGCCGATGCCGCAAAAGGCAAATACTTTTTTACCCTTTAGCTGCTCAATGCTGATTTCTTCGTTGTCCTTCGATTTTGCATAAACCGGTGAGTGTATCGATTTTGCAATCACCATATCCGAATTAGTTGCTTGCAGTTTTTGCTCAAGTTCGTCTAATTCAGCATCAGCAATTTGATCGCACCTGGTAATAACAACAGCTCCGGCTCGCTTTAGCGACGAGACAGGTTCTCGTAGCAGCCCCGCCGGTAGCATCTTGCCGTAACCGAAGGGCTGCGTCGCATCAATTGCTACGATGTCAAGGTCTCTGGCCAATCGGCGATGTTGAAAACCATCGTCCATAATCAAAACTTTCGCGGCATATTTATCAATTGCTTCTGCCGCCCCGGCGACACGATCCGGATTGACAATTACTTCAGCTTCCGGACAGCTCTCAGCAAGAATCGCAATTTCATCTTTAAAGTCTGCGTTTTCTTTTGCCCTTGCTTTGTAGCCGCGAGTAAGTATCGCGCATTT
>DAOVMB010000226.1 GCA_030630905.1 Sedimentisphaerales bacterium | reverse complement strand
AGGTGAGCGGCGCCGGCAAGGACGGCTGGTCAGTAGTGTTGCAACCCGCAAACGGACAAGTGAGGCCATGAGGAGCATGAATGTATGAAAGTCAGCATGGACAATCAATTTCGGATTTTCGATTTACGAATTCCGATTTTACATCGGCAACCGACAATCGACAATCGGCAATCGTCAATGCGTGGTTCGGTCCTCCTAATGACAGTCTTTGTTATAGCGTTTCTCTCTGCGCTGGCTATGGGTATGTTACAGATGAATACCGAGGAAATCCAGATTGTGCAAAACCAGATGTTCTCGGCTGAAGCTATCGCTACGGCTGAAGCCGGCCTGAACGATGCTTTTAGCGAGATTCGAGCCAACGCGAGCTGGAACGCCGGCTTCACAAACAAAGCCTTTAACGGCGGTTCATACACGGTCGATGTCAATGGCTTCACTATAACATCTACAGGTACTTCATCGCAGGGTTTTGTTGGCCGCGTTGAAGCCGACATAACAATCGGAAGCAGCAGCCCATACGTGATAAGAATTGATCATCTGAGGATAAACGAATAATGCTGAAATCCAAGACGGCATTAGGTATTAATATTTCGGACAGCCGAATAACGCTGGCGCTGGTAAGGAAGAACAAAAGCGGCGTCAAATTAATAAAGGCGGCCGGCTGCCCTGCCCCCGATGGGGCGATAAAGAACGTCAACATCGAAGACGCGAAAGCTATAGCCAAAGCGATTAAGAAACTGAAGGCCAAAAACAGAATTCACTCGCATCGCACAGCATTCTGTCTGGTTGCCAATCCAACCCTGATACAAATCCTTGATTTGCCCAAAGATGCCCGGAATAATGCAAGGCAATTTGTGCACAATGAAGTCAAACACTATGCCGTGCTGCCGATAAAAAAAGCGGCGGTCGATTTCTGCGGCATCAAATCGTCGGCAAAGTCACCGGACCGACGAGTGCTCGTCGTTGCAACCGATCGGCAGAAGATTACTATCGTCTCCACGACCTTTATCAAGGAAGGCTTGATTATCGATGCAATTGAACCTGCCTGGATAGCCTATATCAGGGCGTGCTATGCAAAAAAAATCGCCGGGACATTCGATACGAACCGTCTCTTCGCCATCGCCTGCGATGGGACACTCACTCTGTCTCTGTTCAGAAACCAGCGGTTGGATTTCGTCAGAACGGAACGGATCGAGCCGGAAACGTTGCAGTCTGAAGATTATTCTCAATGGCTGGCGGAAAAAATCGATGCGGTGATGAAGTTCTACGATCTTGAGGCCTCCGATAAGCAGAATAAATGGCATGTCACGCTGGTTACGGACACAAACGGCCAGTCCGCTTCCGAAACAGCAGAATCGCTTCAAGCAAAACTTAGCCCGGCGGAACTTGAAGTCAGAACACTCGAACACGCACACCTAACCATAGCCGTCGGACTGGCGATGAAACTTCTGAACGTTCCTGGCCCCGGCCTGAATATCGATCTTCTTCCACCGGAGCTGATCGAAGCCAAATCAGCAGAAAAACGGGCTTTGATGATAGCAAATATTGCAGCGGCAATCATATTTATACTTATTATGAGCGTCGGATTTCTCACTGCGAAAGGGAAAAAGGTCAACGCACATTTAAATCAAAACAGGCAATCGCAGGTCAGCCGGAAAACGCCGGAACTACTGAACGAACAAGCATCACTGCAGAAGCAAATCACCGACGTTTCCGAGAAGCTTGATGTCTCGGAGGATGCTTTAAGCTCCTGTTCGCCCTTGAAGTGGGGTTCAATCCTCTCCGATATCAGGCAAGCAACACCCAAAACGGTAAGGCTCACGGGACTTCGCAGCAGTAACAATTCCAGGATGCTGCTCGACGGACAGGCACTTTCCTACAGCGCTATTTATCTTTTCGTCGAGGCGCTCAGTACCTGCAAAAACATAAAATCGGCTTCGCTGATCGTAACCGAAAAATATAGAGGATCGGAGCCTCTGGTGAAGTATTCGATTCTCTGCTCGATAATTCAGTAAAAGGAATATTCGTCGATGTTACCGGAACATTTGACAAAATCAACACGTTCGGCAAAGACTGCCATGTTCGCAGCGCTTGTGCTGATCGGAGCCGTCGCCGTTTACAACCGGGTTGTCACACCGCACCGGAATTATCTTCTGGCGGCACAGCGATACGAGTCGGTGGTGGACCGTCTTGAGAGGAAAAATCAAACGATTCGTCACGACCTGACAGTAAAGAAAAGCAAGCTCGAAGAACTTCAGGAGAAGTTCAGACAGACTCATCTCGGATTATTCGATCCGGCCGAAGCAAGACGTTTCTTCACCAATATCCAGACCAAATCTGAAGAGGCAGGCTGCATTGTCTCTCTATTGACATTTTCACCAGACAGCCCGGTAACCGAGAAGAAACGCTCGAAGTCGAACCACTATATCACCAAACAGCAGGCAATCTTAAGCGTTGCGGGCAGCTATGGGAACATTGTGACTCTGATGGATAAACTCCAGGACGGCCCCAAAAAGGTGTGTATCGATTCGGTCGGAATCAATGCCGACAATCAGGGCACTGTTCACTTGAAATGCGAGATGACCGTCACTATTTATGTCATCCACAGAAAGGAAGAACACCAGCATGATTGAATCCAGGTATGTTGTTATAATAGCCTTGTGTTTTTTAATGGTTGCTGTCTGCCTGTCGAATGGCGCAGCGCAGCCGCAGCAAGTTGATGCTGAACAGACAAAGATTGATATCGGCAGAGACGATCCCTTTGCGAAGTTGGTTACGAACGAAACGCTGCCCGTCCTGCCGGCAGTATCCGGGGCCGCCGGCATCCGTCGGGATACTCCCGAACTGTTTGTGCAAACGGTCATGCTCAAATTTCTCGACGCCAAGAGCCTAAAGCAGGCGATTGACAGCATGAGTTCCGAGTTCGGCAGCATTGCGATCAATGAGAAAAACAATTCCCTGATCATCTGTGACACAAAAGAGAATCTTGCCAAGATTATCGCCGAGATTAAAAAGGCCGACAAAACGCCGCAGCAGATTATGATCGAGGTGGTAATCCTTGATGTTCAGCTCAACGACGATACTGAAATCGGCATCAACTGGGATCTACTCTCGGATAAAAGATACAACGTAGGCTACAGACAGAACTTCACAGCAAACCGGCTGGGTTCGACGCAGGAAACCGCCGCGACCATCGGGGATACTACTGCCTTCAATACCACCGGCCTCGGCGGCTCCTTCTCCGTTATAAGCGGCACAGTTCGCAACGTCGTTCATTTGATACAGCAAAAAAGAGAGGTCGAGATTCTCGCCAGTCCCAGGGTGATGATGGTCAGCGGAGAATCCGCTTCCCTCCAGGCTGTGGAAGAGCTGCCATATACGGAAGTCATCGACACCGCAGCCGGAGGCGCAGCAGCGATTACATCCACAGAGTTTAAGAATGTCGGCATTCAGTTAGATGTCGAAGCTACCCTGACCGAAAACGACGATATTTTTCTTACCATTGACGTCGAACAGAACGTCGCCACCGGCCAAAGCGATACCGAAGTCCCCATCGTGGACACCAGGAAAGCCAACACCTCGCTTCTGCTGAAGGATGGCCAGGTCGTTATTTTCGGCGGCCTCAGACGGCAGGAAAAAACCAAAGAGGTAAGCCAGATCCCGTTTATCGGCGATTTGCCAATCATCGGCGAACTGTTCAAAAGCACAAAAATCGTCGCCAAAAATTCCGAACTTATCGTATTTCTCTCGCCCTATATTTATAAGGACGAGCCGATTCCCGACGATGCCATGTCCAAATACAAAGAAATACGGGACATGCCGATGCTCTCATCACAAAACGACAGGGAGGCTATTAAGAAGGAACTGCTGGAGAGAATTAAAAAACTGCGAAACGAAAAGAATCCGGACAACACCGAAGAACTGCTGTCAAATCTTACCTCGTTGGAAAAGATTCTTAGCGAGGAAATGCGGGAAACTCTGGATTCGTCGGAAAAAGTCCTCCGTAAGGAGTCCCTATGACTGGCAGGCAATTACATTTAAGATTTTCGGTTTTCGATTTGCGATTTGAAAATCGTCATTCGGAATTCGGCAATCGGCAATATTATTGTCCTATAACACATAGGCTAAGAAAGAAATTATAATCTTTTCGCCTTTTTCAAAGCGGCGACTCTACTTCTCGTAATGTGCCCGCGTGTGCAAGTCGATAGAAGTATGGGGATCCCATTTTGCAATCAGATCACAAAATGGGAACCCTGTAAGATGATTTTCTGATGTCCTTTGGGGGATGTTGAAAGGAAAGTTAAGATGTTGAAGTTGTTTAAGTCAAAAGGCAAAACCGCCCGGGTGAGGATACTTCTCGTCGATGATGAGCCTGATTTGGTCGAGACAATTCAATGCAGGCTTGAGGCAAATAGCTTTGATGTGATTACCGCCTCCGATGGACAAGAAGGGCTGGAGAAGGCAGCAAAAGAAAATCCGGATATTATTCTATTGGACACAAACATGCCCGTGATGAACGGCCGTGAGATGCTCGAACAGCTAAGAAAGCACCCGGACACAAAAGACATCCCTGTAATAATGTGCACAGCGCTCTGCGAGGCACAGGATATAGCTGCTGCCTCGGTCTATGGCATAGCGGATTATGTGACTAAGCCATTTGACTGCACGGAGCTGGTTGAAAAAATTACAAATGCCCTCAACAAATAAAATTCAGGAAATAAGTTAAGCTGGGTGCCGCCGTAATGGAATATACAAAATACAAAGTTTTGCTGATTGAAGATGACAAACTCGACCGCATAGCTTTCGAGCACTTTGTCGAAGACCACAAGCTGCTGTATGATTACACAGCAGCCCAATCCATTTCAGAAGCCAAAGAGATATTGAAGTCAGAGCAATTTGATATTATCGTCTCTGATTACTCTCTTGGAGACGGAACGGCACTCGATATCCTGAATTCGGTTAAGGATATCCCCATAATACTGATTACCGGGGCTGCCGACGAACAGGTTGCGATCGAAGCCTGGAGAGCCGGCGCCTATGACTATCTGTCAAAAGACCTCGACCGGAATTATCTTAAAGCTGTTCCAAAAGCAATCGAAAATGCCATTAAGCGCAAGAAAGCGGAGGACGCACTTGACAGAAAGCAAAAAGACCTGGAAGCAATATTT
>DAOVMB010000009.1 GCA_030630905.1 Sedimentisphaerales bacterium | reverse complement strand
GAAAATCGTTTTGGAACCGTAAGACAGAGGAATCAAATATGCAGGATTTGTTTGACCTTTCCGGCAAAGTTGCCATTGTAACCGGGGCCAGCAGGGGCCTCGGCCAGTATTTTGGCAGGGCACTTGCTAAAGCGGGCGCCGATCTGGTGATTACCAGCCGGACGTTATCAAGCCTGGCCGAATTCAAGAAGGAAATTGAATCTCTCGGAAGAAAGGCGTTAGCCGTCCAGGCCGACGTGCTCTCACAGAGCGATATTGAGAATATGGTCCGGATGACCATCGAAGAGTATGGCAAGATTGATATTCTGGTCAATAATGCCGGCTTAAATATCCGAAGCCCAAGCGCCGATTTTTCCTGGGAGGACTGGGACACCGTCCTTGATACCAATCTCAAGGGTAATTTCTTCTGCGCCCAGGCAGTCGCCAAAGAGATGATAAAACGCAACTACGGCAGAATAATAAATATGGGTTCGTGCACGTGTGTTTTCGGCATGGAGGGAATAGCGCCATATACGGCCAGCCGGGGAGGAGTGCTGATGATGACCAGGAGTCTTGCCGCCGAATGGGGCAAATACGGAATCACGGTCAACGTTCTGGCTCCGGGCTGGTTCAAAACGACTCAAAACGCGGCTCTGTACGAGAACAAACAATGGGTAGAAAATATCAAAAGCCGCATACCCCTAAATCGCCCCGGACTGCCAAACGACCTTGACGGCACGGTTATCTTCCTGGCGTCGGATGCTTCGGCGTATATTACAGGGCAGATGATTTTAGTCGATGGCGGTTTCACCACCGGGGCAACAAAAGCAATTACTTAGCCCGGATTTCCCAGGTGAAGTTGTGCAAAGGAAATGAAATTTGTTAGGATAAAGATCATGTTGAAACAAATCAAATATATATTGCTAATCAGTTTCATGGTATATTGTTACGGTTGCCAATCACCGAGATATGTTTCTTCTTTGGAAGATTTTCCAGAATATCCGCAAGACAAGCTCCAGCAGTACCAAAAGCAAATCTCTACCGATGGTGGCGTGGTCATTGCCGGTCGTGTGAAATTGGGCGATGGCATACAAATTCAAAATGGTTCTGACATACAAGTCAATCTTGATTGTCATGGGGACAGGCCTTCTCGTGTTTATAAGAACGGATTGTTTTTTATAGATCGCATATTGCCAAAGAAATTTGCCGGCTCGAATCGACATTTTCTTTTACGTGCTTTTGGTTACGAACCGATCGACGATTTAGTTACTTTAGTCGATGGAGATGTGACTTACTTAAATTATACCATGAAAAAAGTTCCACCCAATCGACTGGGTGGAATTTCAGGGTTTATTCTGAATGAGAGAGGCCAACCCTTTGCCGGTGCGACGGTTCGCCTCAGTTATCCGTATGCAAATTATGGTTCTTTAAGCACTCCTTCAATGAGTGTAAAGACAAAATCGGATGGGCGATTTCAATTTAAAGGTTTGGAAAACACCGAATTTTCAATTACGGTTTCAGCTCCGGAATACGCATATCATAATGTTCATTTTCATGCCGAACCTGGACAGACCATTGAGCAAAATTTTAAGCTGTATGCTCATAAATCCATTACTTTGAATTATGTTTATCAGGCGGATGGCCACACTGATTTTACCTCTGGGGATTTGCATCGAGGTCAATTAAAGTGGACGGACAATCAAGGCGGTGTTGATTTTTCGGATGGTAAAGTTGAACAATATGAGCCCGAATCGTTAAGAGATTTGGAGTTACGTTTGGATCAAGGCCAATTAAAGTTCCGTAATTTTTACGTCAATGGTCGCAATGGTTTTTACAATGCAGGTGAACTCGATCTTGATAAGGTCACGCAAGCTAAGGAAAATGGCTATTCCACACGATTAGCTTCTTGCCAATTAGGCCATGTCTATATCGTCAGAACCTACGAAGGACACTATGCCAAGTTTAAGGTAATAGATATTGAATAATTAGATGGGGTTGTTAATTTATTGACAGCGGGATTTGAGGTACTTAGAATTTCCAGGCTGCGACAAAATCGCAAGGAGTTAAATATGGACTTACGAGGCATAGTTCTCGCCGGGGGAACAGGCTCACGGCTTATGCCGCTGACAAAGGTCACAAACAAGCATTTGCTGCCGGTGGGGCAAAAGCCGATGATTTTTTACCCCATCGAAAAGTTTACTGCGATCGGCATTGAGGAAATCCTGATTGTGACCGGCGTCGAGCACATGGGTGACGTGGTCAGCTTATTAGGTTCCGGAAGAAATTTCGGCTGCCGATTCACATACAAGGTCCAGGATGAGGCCGGCGGAATCGCACAGGCCCTGGCATTAGCGGAGAACTTCGCAGATGGCCATCCCCTCACCGTTATCCTCGGCGATAATATCTTCCGGGCAAATCTCAAAAGCTACGCCGACAAATTCATCGCTCAGCAGGCCGGCGCCAGGATACTACTCAAGCAAGTAATGTATCCGCAGCGTTTCGGCGTTGCCGAACTGTCCGAAGGCAGGATTATCGGCATCGAAGAGAAACCCGAACAGCCCAAGTCAAATTACGCCGTTACCGGAATATATTTCTACGACGCTGCTATCTTCGACATCATACGAACGCTCCAGCCGTCAGGCCGTGGCGAGTTGGAAATAACTCATGTGAACCAAGCTTATATAGCAAAGGATCAACTGGCTTATGACATCATCGACGGCTGGTGGACGGACGCCGGTACATTCGAATCGCTTAACAGGGCCAATGAATTAGTAGCAAAGGAACCGCCCGTCTGAAAAGAAATGGCAGCCTGGTATAAAATGAATATTAAAGAAACAAAACTTGCCGGAGTGCTCATATTGGAGCCGAAAGTATTCCCCGACGACAGGGGATACTTTTTAGAAACCTGGAATAGCACACGTTACGAGCAGGCCGGTATCTCCGGTCCTTTCGTGCAGGATAATATCTCATTCTCTAAAAAAGGGATTCTACGAGGCTTACATTTCCAACACCCTCAATCACAAGGCAAGCTGATTCAGGTCTTATCGGGCGAGGTCGTGGATGTAGTCGTCGATATCCGCATCGGTTCTCCGACTTATGGTCAGTGGATCGGTGAGGTCCTTTCCGAGTCAAACCACAGGCAGATGTATGTCCCGCCGGGCTTCGCTCACGGATATTGCGTAACGAGCGAGACGGCACTTTTTTCATACAAGTGCACCGATTTCTACAATCCGGCCACCGAACACGGCATCATCTGGAACGACCCGGACATCGGAATCGAGTGGCCGATAGAGCAACCGGAGCTGTCGCCCAAAGATGCAGTTTATCCCGGGCTAAAAGACCTCCGGCCTGAAAATCTGCCGCAATTCGGGAGAATCTGATGACGGCTGAAGGCACCAAAATTGCTATTCTGGGCGGCAGGGGGATGCTTGGCTCCGATGTGGTTTCGGTTTGCCGGCAGCAGGGACTGGAGCCTATCGCGTACGACCTGCCGGAGTTTGATATCACCGACACCGATCACTTGCAGCATGCCGTTGCCGGCGCCGAAATCATCGTAAATTGTGCCGCCTATACAAATGTCGATGGAGCCGAAAGCCAGGCCGAACTGGCATACCGGGTCAACGGCGAGGCGGTAGGGCGGCTGGGTGCTGTCGTTCGCGAAGCCGGCAAATGGGTCCTTCACATCAGCACCGATTTCATCTTCGACGGGTGCGGCGATAAACCCTACGTCGAGACCGACCATCCCAATCCCATAAACACTTACGGCAAAACCAAGCTGGAAGGAGAACTACTGCTGGCCCGGAGCGGCTGTGAATATTGCATCGTTCGCGTGGAGTGGACATATGGCTCGGCCGGCAATAATTTCGTAACAAAGCTCATCCAGCGTGCAAAATCTCAGGAAACGCTGAAGGTCGTTGACGACCAGACAGGATCGCCGACGGCGACAATCGAAGCGGCCAAGGTTATCTGCCAAATGCTGAGAAGAAAGCCCGAGGGCATATATCATTTTGCAAGTGCAGGTTACGTCACCCGGCACGGCATGGCAGAGTTCATATTGGACAAACTTTCTATGGATGTCAACCTGCTGCCATGCAAGGCCAGCGATTTTCCAAGCCCCGCGAAAAGGCCCTTGAATAGTCGCTTCGATTGCAGTAGAATCAAGTGTTTGCTCGATGAGCCGATCGAGCATTGGCAGGCTCCGTTGGAACTTTTTTTAAGGCAGTTATGAAAAGAATTCTGGTTACAGGTGGTGCAGGATTTATCGGGAGCAATTTTGTGCGAATGGTGCTCAGTGAGCATCCCGACTGCTTTGTAGTCAATCTTGATAAGCTCACTTACGCCGGCAATCTTGAAAACCTTGCCGAATTCTTAGAGCATGAGAATCACAAATTCATCAAAGGCGATATTTGTGACGGCGCACTGGTTGAAAGCATTATCGACGAACACAAGATCGATGCGATAATCAATTTTGCCGCCGAGAGCCACGTGGACCGTTCGATCACCGAGCCGAAAGTCTTCATCGAAGCCAATGTCACCGGCACACTCACCCTGCTCGGAGCCGCCCGCGACAAGAAGCTGGAGCGATTCATTCAAATCTCGACGGATGAAGTATATGGTGAACTTGGTTCGGAAGGAAAATTCATCGAACAGACACCGCTGAGTCCGAATTCGCCGTACTCAGCGAGCAAGGCCGCGGCAGACCATCTCGTCAGGGCGTTCGGGCATACGTGGGGTCTGAAATACAACATAACCCGTTGTTCGAACAACTACGGCCCATACCAGTTCCCGGAAAAACTGATCCCCCTGATGATTAACAATGCCATCAACGATAAGGATCTGCCGGTCTATGGCGATGGATTATATGTGCGGGACTGGTTATATGTATATGATCATTGTAAGGCAATCTGGCAGGTGCTGCAAAATGCACCGCCCGGCGAGATATACAACATCGGCGGCTGCAACGAGAAGGCGAATCTGGAAGTTATTAATCTGATACTCAACCGTCTGGGCAAGCCTAAATCGCTGATAAAACACGTTACCGACAGGCCCGGACACGACAGGCGATACGCCATCGATGCAAGCAAGATAATCAACGAGTTGGATTGGCAACTATCTGTAAGCTTCGAGGAAGGTATCAACAGAACTATCGACTGGTACTTAAAGAATACCGATTGGCTCGCCAATGTTGCTTCCGGTGACTATCATAAGTATTATGAATCTATGTATCTGAATCGATAATAATATTGCAAGAGATCGGTTCTCAGAATTAATCAAGCATATCCGAGTACAGTTACTGAACGGCACGAATACATACTCGATGTTATTAGAAACAGGAACTTATGACGTCCCTTGGGCGGAGATTTTATAGCTGATTTTCCGGGATGCTCAAACATTCGTGTAATTGGAATATAACCGGTCATTTTGATTAAAACTGTCGCTGGCATGTCACACGATAGGAATAGCAAAACAGTGGTGAGACGGAAGGTTAAGAATGACAAAAACGAATAAGATACCTTGTGACCTGTGTGGCAGCGATGAACACAAATTCCTTTTTGAGGCGAAGGATCGCTTGCATGGCCTTGATGGTACTTTTTCATATGTAATCTGTAAAAACTGCGGTCTTGTGTTTATGAATCCACAGGTTTCTCCGAGTGATATTATTAAATGTTACCCGCCTGATTATGCACCTCACAAAGCTAAAGTGAATACTAAACAACTGGATCAATCTGCGATAAAAAACAAATTGAAAAGAAGGCCCTTTGTCGCGTCTTTCTGTAAAAGACTGTCCGAGCAGTCCCGAGTATTGGATGTTGGCTGCGGAAACGGTAATTTCCTGTATGAAATAAGAACTGTGACCGGGTGTCAGATCTATGGAATAGACATCTCAAAAACAGCCGCGAAGACAGCCCGGGAAAATTATGGAATCGATGTATTTACCGGTACGGTCATGGAATCTCCTTCCCCTGATAAATTTTTTGATGTAATAACCGCCTGGTCTTATCTGGAACATGTAAATAATCCATCAGAAGTTCTGCTAAAAATGTCAAGCCTTCTTAAAAACGATGGTTTATGTATAATTAGTACCCCCAATTTTTACAGTCTTAACGCTAAGCTGTTCAGGGAAAAATGGTATCATCTCGACTGTCCGAGACATCTTCATATTTTCACAACGAGAACCATCGCAGGTCTATTTGAAAAATCAAATCTTTCGATTAAGAAAATAATTTATAACAGAAGCTCGAAAGGCGTTTTAGGCTCACTCCAGTATTGTATTTATGGAGACAATTATAGCAACAACCACCGCAACAGAGTTAAAAGATCATCACTGTTAAGAAAAATCGTATCACCTTGGGCAGGAATTGCAGCTCTTATGAGGCAATCAGATATAATGTTTATTTGTGCTGAAAAAGTTAGCCGGAAAGGCTAAGGGATAAGGCAATGGATCTCTTTGTAGTAACCAACAATCCAACTAATGCAAGTTTCAGGCAACGTATTGAAGTGCATCTGGCTATGTTGCTCGAGAATGGCATTGATTGTGAAGTTGCAAAACTGCCTCCAGATTTCTTAGGACGTCGAAAGCTGTTTAAGCGAACAGCCAAATTTGACGGTATTTTCCTTCACCGCAAAATACTGAATTTTAGCGATGCTTTCTGGCTACACCGATATGGTCGAAAAATTATTTATGACTTTGACGATGCCGTGATGTACAGTACGAGGAAATCAGGATCCTGTTTGTCTCGGCGAAGGCGTTTCCGCAGGTCTGTTGAACTTGCCGATTTAGTAATAGCAGGTAATCCCTATCTCGCAGAACACGCGCAGAAATTCAATCCCAGGGTTGAAGTTTTACCTACAGGTTTGGACACAAGTGCATACAAAGTAGAAACCAAATCTGAAAACGACGGCAAAATCCGCCTTGTTTGGATTGGCAGTAAAAGTACGTTACGATATCTTGCCCAAATCAAACCTGTGCTTGAAGAAATTGGAGCACGTTTCGACAATGTTATTCTAAGAATAATCTGTGATGACTTTTTCGACATGCAAAATATGAGAGTGGAAAAACATCAGTGGCGCAAACGCACCGAGGCATTCGACTTGATAACCGGCGACATTGGTTTGGCCCCGCTTCCGGATGACCGATTCACAAGGGGCAAATGCGGTTTCAAAATCCTGCAATATGCAGCCGCAGGGCTGCCGGTAGTTGCTTCCCCGGTAGGTGTTAATGCAGAGTACGTTGATGATGGCGTAACTGGATTTCATGCAATAAATACTTCGCAGTGGGTTGACAGAGTTAGTAAATTGATAAAGGATCAGGCGTTAAGAAAACAAACAGGTCAAGCAGGCAAAAGCAGAGTTCGGGAATTTGACATCAGTGCGCTTGGAAAGCGGCTCGTTAATTTGATTGTGGAATTCTTAGAAGCATAGCTCCAGCAAGCCAAACGCATAGTTTACAGCAGAATTAATTTGATTTATTATAGAAGATTGCAATGGGCACAATAGTGAAAATCGATTTGGATAGTCTTATTAATAGCGGGAAAAAAATAATTATCGAATTGGGCTGCGGTGCCCGAAAAAAAGAAGGGAGGATAGGAATCGATGCGGTTGACTTGCCAGGTGTGGATATAGTGGCTGATCTCGAAAAGGGACTTCTTTTTTTACCTGATAATTCAGTTGACCAGATTCATTGCAGAAATTTTTTAGAACATATAAAGAATTTTGAGAACTTAATGGCGGAAATTGTCAGAGTTTTGAAAAGAAACGGCACAGCACATATTTTTGTGCCGCATTTTTCAAATCCGCATTACTATTCCGACTTTACGCATACGAGATTCTTCGGCTTATATAGTTTCTATTATTTTGTCGATTATGAGAGCCAATTAAGAAGGAAAGTACCCAATTTTTATACTGACATTAGAATAAGGATTTTATCGCAACGTCTGATATTCAGGTCGTCATTTAAAATGATAAATCCTTTCAAGAAACTGTTTGGATGGTTTGTAAACCTGCATACGAGCTTCAGGGAATACTACGAGGAGAATCTTTGTTATTTATTCCCGTGCCATGGAATCGAGGTTGTTTTTACTTCGGCTTGATAACCGAATGGCGGTCTTATTTGTCCTTTGCAAGACGCTCCAAATCTTTCGCTTTCTGAACTTTACACGACCAACCCCATTTATGGATCTTCATACCATCAAGATCTATCAGGACAGGGCCCGTTTTAGTAACCAGAATATTTAAGTTTTTCAAGTCACCGTGAGTGATACGGTGTTTTTCCATCTTGTCGAGCAGATTCTTGACCTGCTGTGTGGCCGTTGAGCGCTGCTCTTGAGTAACATTATCGTCCCGCAGAAATTCATATAGACTCTGCCCATTAATGTGTTGGGTTACCAGATAAGATTTCTCTACCAGCAGCCCTCTGCGCTGCTCGATATAGGCAAGCGGCTTAGGCGTGGCTATAGTAAGCATTCCAAGCCGATGTCCATGCAGCCACCCTCGCCGGGCACGAGACCTCTTTATCGTATGGCGCAGTGAATGGATGAATCCCTTGTTGTTATATCGTTTAACCACTACGTCTTTGCCGTTCCACATCAAGCGGGAAACAAAGCAAGTATTGCCGTTTTTCAGAACCTGTCCCTCATCCATCAACGTATCGATCTGCTCAGTAAAATCAAGCGGGTCCGCTCCCCGGCAAAAATCCTTGTCAAATACGGCAACGGTTCCGCCGTCCCTGATTCGCAAAAATCTTTTACTGGTCCGAAGGCACTTTTTCAAACCATGCCTGACCCCTTTTTTCCTGTGTACAGTTAGTTGTTGTTGGAACAATGCTTCATCTGATTTTTCAAAATGCCATCCGCGGGCCTCGAAATATTTCTCACAGATTACCCTGGCTGACTTAATGTCGCTGGTTGGCAAACAGCACGCCAGCAATGCTAACTGAGAAATGCTCTTTTTCCTTGGTACTTGGCGCCGGAAGAATAACATTTGGCTGGGATCAATACTGTATATTTGATCACCTGCCAGCAGAAAATTTCCAAAATGCAAGTCTTTCTGCAAAACTCCTTTGCTGTGTTGTTTTGCCAGCTCCCGGCAGACGCGAATCAACAAGTCCAGTTCCGCACACTTATCCGTGGTCTCGGCGAGCACATCCAGAACCGTTGCTGAATCGACAATCTTTTCGAGCACGATGGCCCATCGCCCATCGTCTGTTTTTCCTGAGAACAAGGATCTGGCCGAGCTGAGCCCGCGCCTCTGCAACTGGTTTAATCCCTTCAATTCTCTTTTGAGATGAAGTCTTGCTTTGATCTTGTGCGAGAACACTTTTACGACGACACTTGTGTCTTTCCACATCGCATCATAGATCGCGCGACTGCCGGGGACGGCTCGGAACAAACCAGTGCATAGCAAAGATTCTTCTTTGTTTTTCGAAGAAGCACATTTGATGAAAAGTTGAAATGGAAATTCAGTCATACGGACTTCACTTTAGTGCGAGCTGCTCGGCGACATTACAACACCTCACCGCCCAAGAATAGTTATGCCTAATTGATTGGCAAGCTTTATTGTCTCGGGTTTGTCGATGATGATCGTCTTTTCCGCCTCAACAACCAGACACTTACCTCTGTTCTTAGCCAGACTTCTGATAGTATCAGGTCCCACGCACGGGACGTCAAATCGCATGTCCTGCTGAGGTTTGGAAACCTTGATCAGCGTCCAGCCACCCGATCTGCAAAGCCGGCCCGCTCTCTCGATCATCGCGGCCGTTCCTTCTATTGCCTCGACAGCAACGATCTCCTTTTCTTTTACGGCAACAGCCTGTCCTATATCCAGCTCACCGAGTTTTTTGACTATTTGCCAGCCAAACTCGATATCACCTTCGACTGACGCACGCACCTGTGTGCCCGTCATGATACCCGCCGTTGCCAGATGTTCCTTACAATACATGATTGAATTCTCCAGTACTATCCCTCCGCTGGCCAGTTCATCCGCCACAGCACACAAAAGTGAGTCCGGTTGTGTGTTTTTCCCGCGCAGCCGCCAGTAATATATCCTGAATGCCCGCCAATCGGGCAAATACTGCACAATTCGCCATGGCGTGAAAAGTCGTCCTTTGGAAACTCGCCCAACCATAATTGTTCTGGATACGTGGTGTTTTCTCAATCTCCGTATCCATCCCCCCGGTCGAGCAATGGCCGCTCTGTAAAATACGTCAACTTCGTCAGCCAGTTTTCGGTCTGCCGTCTCCGCCAAGCCGACACAAATTACTTTTAATCCCGCCTGCTTAGCGCCGGCGGCCACAAGAAAGGGTAGTCTGCCCTCTCCGGCAATTAAACCAAGCACATCTTGCGACTCGTATTTCGTTTCTTGTATTTTGTTCAAACAAGTGCCCTGTTCGGAAATCGATAGGCCCATCGAAAGTGTATTTTTCAATGTTTATTATTCGATATTCACATCTTACGGCTTATATTGCCAGTCGCGAGTTATGAGTCACCATCCTGCTCTGCCGGTTCTTCGATATCAGGTTCAATAGACGAAACGATCTGTTTAAATTGACTCTGAAGCTCCCGAATACTTTGCCGCATTGCAGGCAGGTATTGTATCATGCTGTACGCTCGCCTGCCCATGTTTGCATCGATAGCAGGTGCTCCCAAGATGACTTTGTTGTCTGGAATGTTGTTAATAACACCTGCCTGCGCTGCAATAGTAACGTTGTTTCCAATATTTATATGACCCACAATACCAACCTGCCCGCCGATTGTACAGTAATGCCCGATGTTAGTCGAGCCGGCAATTCCCACCTGCGCCACAAGCAAACAATGTGAACCTACTCTGGTGCCAT
This sequence comes from Sedimentisphaerales bacterium, assembly GCA_030630905.1. Classification (GTDB taxonomy): domain Bacteria; phylum Planctomycetota; class Phycisphaerae; order Sedimentisphaerales; family Anaerobacaceae; genus JAFGPJ01. The sequence continues at coordinate 5,535 of DAOVMB010000009.1, read as the reverse complement.
GACCTATCGTAACCATGTCACCTAACTTGCTGCCCTGGCCTATAACAGTATCACTAAGTGTGCCTCGTTCAATTCCGCAGCAGGCACCGATTTCAACATCATCTTCTAAAATAACAATACCAGTCTGTGGTATTTTGTGATGTACGCCCTTATAGGTGGCATAGCCGAAGCCGTCTTCACCGATCGCCGAATTCGCGTTTATAATTACACGATTGCCGATTTTACAACCATCATAAATGGCAACATTAGGATATATTATACTATCATTACCGATTTGGACATCTTTGCCAATGTACACACCAGGATAAATTATGCACCCGTCCTTGATTCTTGCCTCATCTGCTATTGTCGCAAAATCATGGATATGGCAGTCCACACCAATTTTAGCGCTATCGGAAATTGAAGCCTTCGGGCTGATCCCTACTTTTTTATGCTTATGATGCCCATGCAGGAGCACCATTACCTGCATAAAAGCATAGTAAGGATCATCAGCTATTAACAAATGGACTGAGGTGGGGGGTGTTTCTTTTCCTACTATTACTGCACTTGCCTTGGTCGTCCGCATCTGTTTTTCATATTTACGATTTGTTAAAAAGCTAATATCGCCTTCATCCGCCCGCCCGAGCGTAGATGCAGACTTAATAATAACGTTAGGGTCGCCACAGACCCGCCCGCCTACATATTCGGCTAATTCACCCAAAGTTCTTTCTTGCATACGAACACCTCAACAAAAAGTCCATTAAGTACAGCACCGCCCCTTTTTCTTCAAGCACCAGCCTTGCTCTGGTCATTATAACAAAAACACTTATGTGGTCAACTATTCAGCCGGTGAACATGCAAAGCAAGCATCTTTGCCGTTACCATACTCTAACCAAAAACTGCTTTTTCTATTTTCAATCCGCTTGAAATTACATTAACCCAATTCGGTTCAAACATTACACCGTTAAAACATCCAGGAGCTTTCGCTGTAAACTCACTGAGGGCTTCCTGGCAAAAGATGCTGCACTGCTTGTAAATACTGTAACAGCCGGTCCGATGGATTTATACACTGCCGGATTAGTCGGACCGAAAACACCATACGTCCTGATACCCAGTCCGGCAGCTAAATGCGTGATCCCGCTATCGTTGCCGATAAATCCATCCACACAACTTAAAAGCCCCAGCACCTGCGTCAAAGACAAATCCGTCAGGCACCTTCCAACGCTGCCGATTTTCTTAATTTTCGCATCGCTGAATCTGTTCAACTCAGCAGGCCCTAATAAAAATACGATTTCAACACCTCTCGAATCGAGCTCTCCGGCCACAGCCAAAAAGTTCTCCAGGTGCCAGCATTTTCTTGTTCCGCCGCTGCCCGGCTGAATAACTATCAGCTTCTCGCCGGAACCAAGACCTATTTCCCTGAGCAGCTCTTTGCCTGTGTTAATATCCGCTTCTGTCGCTTTTATTAAACAGTCGCCGGTCTGAAAACTCCGTGAACCCAAGGAATGGCCGCTTTGGTCGATAAATTGCTGAATGTAAAAGTTAGCTAAATGTTCAGATAAATCCTTTGGTGGTTTTAAAGAGAGTGTTACAACTTCTGCGCTATGGCTGCAATTGGCAGTGAAAATCAGATTTTGTTCGAAGTTGCTGTTCGGCTCACCCAAAAACGTCGCAATCCAGGCATAGTCGCCAAAAGCGCTTATCAAAGGATCCCTGTCTTTAAGCACGAATGTTGTCGTTTCAGCAAACAATCGATGTATATCCATTGAATCTATAGAACGAACACCATCGACACAGGACCTGCCCGGCAAAAAGCCAACGTATTCGGTATGCCCAAGAATATCAATTCCGCCCAAATCCAGCGCATCTTTCATATACGCAGCTAACGGCAGCGTTAATATACAGTCGCCAATCGCACCAGGCTGCAAAATTAATCCTCGCCGCATTTTTCTTGCCGCCTCAGCACTCTTTTGCCGTACTAATTCCAAAATGTCATCTTGAGCCTGCATACCTAAAAACCCGAATTGTTGTCAAAGTAATATTAACCTTTAGTCAGCCACCTTGTCAATCCATCCTCCTCCAATAAGCCTATTGTTTTTTTCCTCCTGAACATAGAAAGCGGCCAACTGACCCGGCGTTATTGCCGATACCGGCTCATCAAACTCAACCGCAACACTATTATCCTGCGGAGTAACTATCGCCAAAGCACCTTTACTGTTATAGCGTATCTTAACCTTCGCTCGAAAAGGTGAGACCGGCTCATCGGTTAGCCAATTCGTACCCGCTGCACGAAGTTTTTTCTGCATGACCTCTTCTTTCAGGCCGAGCGTAACCGTGTTGCTTTCGGCGTCAATTTTCGTAACATAATAAGGCCTGCCCATAGCCACTCGCAGACCTCGCCGCTGACCGATAGTGAACCTGTGCACGCCATTATGCTCGCCGAGAACCTTGCCGCTGCTATCTACAATGTTGCCCTTGCGAACAAGCTCGGGGCACTGCTTCTCAAGCACAGCGATATAATCATCGTTGGGGATAAAGCATATCTCCTGCGATTCTTTACTTTGTGCGGCGCGTAAACCGAATTTCGCCGCCATTTCCCGTGTCTGATCCTTGGAATAATCTCCCATTGGAAGAATGATGTTAGGCAGCATATTTCTCTCAATCATCGATAACACGTAGGACTGGTCTTTGGAAGGATTGGCAGCTTCGTACAGGCCAACATCGTTGCCGTGCTTGATAATCCTCGCATAATGTCCGGTGGCAAGAAACCGGGCGCCATGACTTCTCGCAAAGTCCCACAACTTGCTGAACTTCATATACCTGTTGCAGAAGACGCACGGATTGGGCGTTAGGCCTTTCCTGTACTCACTACAAAAATAGTCAAGAATTCGCTCGAAATCTTTGCGAAGGTCCAGCACATGGAGCTTTATGCCTAATTCCCCGGCAACCATTTCGGCATCTGCCTGTGCGTGGCTGGCACTGTCGTTCGTAATCATGAACACACCCGCGCAGTCAAAACCATCCCGGCACAACAATACCGTAGCGGTCGAGCTATCCACTCCGCCGCTAAGAGCAACAAAAACCTTATTTCCATTACCAATCATTTTGTTTTGCATGATAAACGCTTCACGAGGGTTATCCGGCGCAACATCGACAGACGTAACCGGGTGCAAATCTAATCTTGCGGATAGATAATTATGCGGTCGTGGATAACGGTGACTAAGTCGTCTTTGCCGTCGCCGGTTACGTCGGCGACCGTCAGCTCTCGCGGCTCGGCGCTGGCCTTGGGGCGACCTTTAGCATCGCGATAACTTTTTTGCTCGAATATCTTAAAACGCATCGCGGGAACAGGCTTAACTTCGGCATCGAGCGCGAGTATCTCGATGTGATTGCGCCTGTATTCAACCATGATAATGTCAGGCCGGCCGTCGCTGTTTATATCACCCGTTGCAAGGTTGCCGTATATCCCGTCTTTAATTTTTGTCTCATAGCCGAATTGCTGCTCCAGATGCTGTGCAAAATTCGTGCTTCTCAGCGGAGTAACAAGCGCAAACTTTTTGCTATCGAACAACAGCAGGCTTTCAAGCTCATTGCCCGTCAGCGGGGCAAACAGCATTTTCAGATGTGCCGCACTGTTCCAGTTGCCGACATCCAATTCCTTTTCGACCCGGTAGGTCTTATCATTGCCGGCTTTGAGTATCTGAAGCCGACCCTTTTGTCCGTCCAGCAGCAAAATAGAGGGCCTGTCCGCCGGACTATCAGCGTCGAGATCGAAAGCGGCAACAGCCAATATTTGGTTCTCCGTACTCTTGGCGTTATACTGGTCAACTACATTCCAGGTCTGTCCTTCTGAAAATACCAGGCTTCTTGCAAAGTTCTTCTGCGCCACCAGTAGCTCATCGCCGGCCTTGCCGTCCACATTGGCTACGGAAATTGATCGCAGGTTCGCATCTTTGATCAAACTGCTCTGTGCTTTTGGCGAATCAACAACTTGGAATTTGTTCTTTTCCACCTGCCGTACCAATATTGGTGGTTCGTAGCTGACAAATATCAGGACATCCAGCAAGCCGTCCTGGTCAACGTCAAGCACTTTCAAACCATCAGGGTTGGAGGTCAGCTTTTTAAGCTCTAATGCAAGTCCATCTCGGCCGGCATTTTCGGTTGTCTCAGATTTCTCAGCGTTTCCGTCGGCCGAATCAATCCGGTCTTTCTCGCTTTGAGCCAGATCGTATACCGCTCTGAGAGTTCTGAGATCATTGTCGTCTCTGGATACGTAGAGGCAGTCTATCCTACCATCGCCATCGACATCGGCCAACTCCATCGCCACCGGCTCACCCTTCAGGCCGATGGGCTTCGGGAATGACAACCTGTCATCTTCGAATTCACTTATGCCGATGACCTTTTCCTTCAGGCTCAAGACACCCAATTCAGTTTTCCCATCGGCGTCGATATCCACGGCGGACAAGCTCGTAATATCAGCAAAAGCAGGAAATCTGACCGGCTCGGCCAACCCAATCCCTGCCGTCTGCCTGTAGAGAATCAACTCGGCTGCGCCTGGATCGCTGATCGCAACATCGGCCAGACCATCACCATCGAAATCGCCGAGCACTAAATCGCGCTTCGTATCCTCCTGCCCTGATGCAAGAGGATAAAACAGAATCGGCCAGTCGGCATCTTTCCGGTTTTCAACGGCAAGTTGATAACAGATAAGCCTTCCACTCAGACTGTCAATAGTCAGAACCTCATCCCCGTTGGCCCCGTCTATATTGTGCAGCATTAGTGCAAACGGCCTCTCGATAGAAAACTGCAACTGCGGGCCCAATTGTCCGGTCTTGAGGCCGAATCGAACGTGCAGCGGCTTTTCCATATCGTTTGTGACAAGAATAAGGTCATTGATATGGTCACCGTTTAAATCGCCGATTTCGACACCGAGGGTTTGTGCGGAAGTGGGATATTTCACCGGCTCGGCCAAAGAGCCATCTTTTGCCTGGACGATGATATAAATACTGTCGCGACCGGCCAGAGCCAAATCGTCAGCGCCGTCATTATTCAGGTCAGCACATGCTAAAGCATTGGAAGTCGGCAGGCCGTCATCGATATTGATCTTTTTCCTTGTTGGCCAGCTCATCGATGTCGGCTTATCCGTTTTGGCCTGGTCGGCCTTTTGCAGCAACACATACAGAGCTTTCGGCTCACCATAAAAAGCCAGATCCGTCCGCCCGTCCGAGTTCAAATCTCCGCAGACCAGGCTATGCAGTTTCTGTGAAACAGCGATGTTCTGTTGCTCGAATCGAGTAGGGGCAGAGATTGCATTGATGTCTATATCATTGGGATCGATCGCGACGTCCTTCTCGCCCGGCCCGATCGCTTCTTTCTGTATTAGCAGCTCGATTCTGGCCCTTCTGTTATTGGTCAGGGCGATATCCTTTCGGCCGTCACCGTTAAAATCGGCCACCAGCAGGTCTTTAATCCCCCAGTCCAACTTGATGATCTCTATTTCCTCGAATCCATAATAATCTGAGATATCATCAGAGCCCGCCTGCTGAGCATTCACAT
>DAOVMB010000200.1 GCA_030630905.1 Sedimentisphaerales bacterium | reverse complement strand
TATGACCTGCATGAGTGGATGGCTGGTCAACTCTGGAACTCCAAAGCAGACCGTAAGAAAGGGTATTTCCGAGCGTTCGGACTTATTACTGTCAATACAGAAGAAAGACCTGCTAAGACACGCCTGGAATTCTTTGATTTGAACGGCCGGCCACATCATGGCCGACGTCTATTATACACTGAGCTTGGCGCCCTGAGAGCGCTTCTGGACAGTCCCCGGGGCGCGACGGATGTCTCACAAGAGAATCGAAGATACATTGATAGGTTCAGACCGGGAACCTCCGGCCCGCTATGGGAAACCTTGCCTGTTACTACCGGCGAGACTCTAACCGAATACGATCTTTGCTGGCCATAAAGTCAATAGAACAGTAAAGAAACGGCACGGAATCCTAAATCCTAAAGAAAATCAAATATCAAAAAGCAAAATGACAAATTAAAGATGATTTGAAAAATGCGAAGCACGAAATACGAAACAAATTCAAATGACCGAAAAACAAAATTCAAAACAATATGACCTCGAAGAAAGGACACTTAAGTTTGCAAATCGGAACTGGAACGTGAAAGGAAAGAATTGGTACAAGAGGCTACTGAGCTTAAAAATATTTTTTAGGGCCATTCTGCGAAAAAGCGTATAGAGTTTTGGACATTCGGTATTTGAGTTTTGATATTGTTTCGGATTTCGATATTCGAATTTTGAGTTTTGAGTATAGAAAAGGATAAACTTTTTTTGAGGTTATAAAAATGACTGTAGCACACGTATACAAACGGGACCATATAAATACAGATGAAATCATCCCCGCGCGGTATTTGAATACCGATGACCGGGCAGAGCTTGCGAGGCATTGCCTGGAGGATTTGGATGGGGAATTTGTCAATAAGGTCAAAGAAGGCGATATAATTGTAGCCGGCGAGGATTTCGGCTGCGGCTCATCGCGGGAGCACGCCGTCTGGGCCATCCGCGGTGCGGGCGTGCAGACCGTGATTGCCAAATCCTTCGCCCGAATCTTCTATCGCAACGCCATCAATAACGGCTTCTACCTGATCGAGTCTTCCGACGCTCCGGAGAAGATCAATGACGGCGACGAGCTTCAAATCGATTTCAAAGCCGGCTCGATAAAGAACAAAACGGCCGGCACAGATATAAGCTTCAATCCCCTGCCGGACTTCGCCCTCGAAATAATCAACGACGGCGGACTATTAGAGCACATACAGAAAAGTAAAAAGTGAAAAGTTAAAAGGAAAAATAAGGTAGGGTGAGATGAATCGCACCAACCCTTGGAGAATTGCTCGTAGGCGAAAGAGCAAGAGAGAAGAACACAGAGCCAGCCGTATAAGAATTTTGGAAATCTGTTTCCGTCAGACTAATTTACTTGCAAAAGGTGTTGTATAATATTAAGATAGTAATCGATGGAGCGAAAAAAGAGAAAAGGCATATTAAAATGAAAGAGCTATTTACTATTGGGCACTCAAATCACACATTCGAGCATTTCCTCGAGCTACTTATAGAATATCGGGTTTCAGCGATAGTTGACGTCCGATCCAGTCCCTACAGCAAATACTTACCTCATTTCAATAAAGAATTACTGGAGAATGCTCTGAGAAACGCCAACATTGACTACATGTTCTTGGGTAGGGAATTAGGCGCACAACGATCTGAAGATAGTTGCTACATTGATGGTCAGGCAAAATATAACCTAATCGCCAAGTTGCAAACCTTCCAGCGTGGATTAGAGAGAGTTCTTCTGAAAGGAGAACATTACAGAGTCGCACTCATGTGCTCTGAATCCGATCCCATTAAATGCCACAGAACAATACTGGTGTGTCGCGAATTGAAAAAGATCCGTCCAGACTTGAAGATAACTCACATCTTGGGTGACGGTACAGGAGAACGACAGGATGTATCAGATAAAAGGCTCGTTAACTTTCATAAACTCCAACCAGAGCTCTTTGGAGACTTAACCTCAATGTCTGGTCTTATTGAGAAAGCGTACGATTTACAAGCAGAAAAAATGGCATACAAGAAAGTTCTCGTAGAAACATGAAACTGTTCACCATTGGTTTTACCAAGAAGTCTGCCGAAGAATTTTTTAAGTGCTTGCAGAAAGCTGGAGTGTATCGTGTCGTTGACATAAGGCTCAACAACACATCACAGCTTGCCGGGTTTGCAAAAGCACGAGACCTAAAATACTTTTTACATGCCATTGCAGGGATTGATTATGTACATATTCCGGATTTTGCACCGACGCAGGATATTTTTGATGACTTTAAGAAAAAGAAAGGTTCCTGGGCTGAATTTGAAAGCAAGTTCGAAGACTTGATTGCAGATCGAAGAATAGACGAAACAGCAACCAAAGCACTTCGTGAAAACGACTGTCTTCTTTGTAGCGAGCCAACCCCGGAGCATTGCCATCGTCGTCTTGTAGCTGAATACCTCCAAGAGCAGCTTGGCAACATTGAAGTGATTCATCTATGACCATGACGCGCATAGTTATTCTGGCCAACTCATGGAAACACCACGATTGGTGCCTTGCGGGGATCGATCTCGACACAGGAAAGTGGGTTCGTCCTGTAACTGGTCTGGATGATGGCCGCATTCCCCAAACAGCTATGAAACTTGGTGGGTATTTCCCGGAACTACTCGATGTATTGGAAATCCCGTTGGATTCAACCGGACCAGATTTTGGCTTTGAAAGTGAGAACAGAACCATCTTGTCCGGGCTATGGTATCTACAAGATAAAATGATGCCCAAAGATATCGAGAGGTATGCAAAACGACCATATTACGTGCTTCACAACAAGAAGAAATACGTAACAACCAGAGAACTTCAACAAAAATCGTTTGAGAAGCGTGTGACGTTACAATTGATCCGTTTCGACAATTTCGAAGTCCGCGACACTCGGAGGAAAACCATAGATAAGCATAATTGGAAAGGTGTAATTTTATCAGGTGGCCGAGAACTCGAGGTCGGAATTACAGATCCGGTTTACGTTGAAAGGCTGAACGGGGGCCATAAGCCTTTGCCGTCTTGCTTTCTGACTATGAGCTTGAGCATGCCTCACAAACCATCTGACTGGGATGAGGATGAAGAGCCAGTATGCTGGAAACTGATTGCAGGAGTGATTGAACTTCAGAGGCAATGATCAGCGAACATTCATCTTCAGCCGAACTAAAATAAAGGGGTCAGACACTTTTTTTGTTGACAAGAACTTATTTTGAGTGTATAGTTTTTTATTATGCCGAGACTTGAGCGGATTGCTAAAGGTAATGTTGTCTATCACGTTTTTAATCGTGCGAACGGTCGATTGCGGATATTTAAGAAACGGAGTGACTTCGAAGCCTTCGAGCAAATCCTGGCAGAGGGTTCGGATCGGCACGATATGCGTATCTGCGGTTATTGCATTATGAGCAATCACTGGCATCTTGTGCTTTGGCCGCGAAACGACGGCGATTTGTCTGAGTTTATGAAATGGATTACAGTTACGCATTCTCATCGCTGGCACGGGGCACACGGGACGGTTGGGCTCGGCCACTTATACCAGGGGAGGTTCAAGAGTTTTCCAGTGCAGTCCAGTGCGTATTATTTTACGCTGATGCGGTATGTGGAGTCGAATCCGGCCAGGGCGGGAGTTGTTGAGCGAAATGTCGATTGGCCGTGGAGCAGTCTCTCGATCAGGGCCGGCAAGGAGAAAGTTGTCGTCTTGAGTGACGGGCCGGTGGTGTTGCCCAGGCATTGGGTAAAACTCGTTGATGAGGCAGCGGAGATTTCAGATCGTGATCGCGAATTGATCGAGACCTGTTTGAAACGAAGCAGGCCAATGGGTGAAAACGGCTGGACAAACACAATGGCCGAGAGATTGCGGCTACAGTCCACCTTGAGACCCAGAGGCAGACCAAGAAAAGGTGTCTGACCCCTTTACTTTATATGGAAACACACGATGACAAATGATCGAGCGCTCGGTATTCAGAAGGAACTGAGGCAATTAGCCAACAAGGAAATCGCAGAACATTCTCAAAGGTTCTTCCAAACCGGGAAAGGACAATATGGCCACGGCGACAGGTTCCTGGGTATTCGAGTTCCAGCGTTAAGAAAGATAGCCAGACAATATCGTGGAGTTTCAGTCGATGAAGCATCCCGGCTGCTTAAATCCGAATTCCATGAAGAGCGATTACTGTCCCTTCTTCTGCTGGTGGCTATGTTCAAAAAGGCAAACGACGAAAGCAGAAGGGCTATATACACACTGTATCTTGAGAACACAAGGTTCATAAACAACTGGGATCTGGTTGACTGCTCGGCCGAACATATCGTCGGTGCGCACCTTCGGGGTGGCGACAAAAGGCCTCTTTACGATCTTGCCGTTTCCGATATGTTGTGGGAACGCAGAATTTCAATCATGTCCACGTTTCATTTCATCAAGCACAGCGAATTTGCTGATACGCTAAAAATTGCGGAGATTCTGTTGGTGGACAAAGAAGATCTGATCCACAAAGCGGTCGGTTGGATGCTCAGGGAAATCGGCAAGCGAAACATTGAAACAGAAGAAAAATTCCTAAAGAAATATTGCAGACGAATGCCCCGGACTATGCTGCGGTATGCAATAGAAAAATTTCCAGCACCGAAAAAGCAGAGGTATTTGAAGGGCAACGTGTAATTGGAAATAGGAGCCGTTCAGATAGTAGAGCCATAAGATTGGTAGTCCGGCGACTGTCTTGAAATATTTTACCCTCCACATTCGTTCACATCGCTTATTCAGCGGCTTCTAAGAGATTTTCTTGATAATCCGGCCTTTGGGATATAGAGTATCGGCGACTAGTAAATACAGTGAATCTTTATTCGTGAAATATTCAATATGAGTAAATTATGAACAGACGAGATTTATTAAAGGCTATCGGCTTCGGCGCGGCGGCGCTGGCTGGGCCGGCTGGTTTGGGCCTCGAACAAGCAGCTTTGGCAGCACGGAGAAAGAGCAAGAAACTGAATTTCGTCTTCTTCCTGATTGACGATCTGGGCTGGACGGATTTAGGCTGCTACGGTAGCACATTCTACGAGACACCGAACATCGACAGGCTGGCGACCGAAGGGATGCGCTTTACCGAGGCCTATGCAGCGTGCCCCGTCTGCTCACCCACGCGGGGCAGTATCATGACGGGCAAGTACCCGGCCAGGCTGGGCATCACTCAATGGATCGGAGGGCCGAACGAGCCGACGCAATATCGACATTATCTGCCGCTCGAGGAAGTGACAATCGCGGAGGCATTGAAGCAGGCCGGCTACGCCACCGGCTTCGTCGGCAAGTGGCATTTATCGACAAGGGACCCCGACCGGGCGAAGTATTATCCCGACCGACAGGGTTTCGACGTCAACATCGGCGGGGATTTTTCAGGCGCGCCGCCGACGTACTTCTGGCCCTACAAGAAGAGGAACCGGGCTTTGTATGAGATGCCGCCCGGCGGCGTTGAAGGCGAGTATCTGACGGACCGGCTGACGGATGAGTCGCTCAAGTTTCTGGAAGCGAATAAGGGCAAACCTTTCCTGCTCTACCTTTCGCATTATGCTGTGCACACGCCGATTGAGTCAAAGCATGAATTGACGGAAAAGTATAAGGCCAAG
>DAOVMB010000393.1 GCA_030630905.1 Sedimentisphaerales bacterium | reverse complement strand
TTGGTTGGCCGTAATCTTGAAGGCAGTATCTGGTCGTGTTACAGCACCGGTAGTGTCATTGGTACTGATAAAGTCGGCGGATTGGTAGGAGAGAATACTTTAATCCCTAACCAACAAGGTCAATATAATATAGGCATCATCGGTAGTAGTTTCTGGGATATAGAAACCTCAAAACAGAACACGAGTGATGGCGGTACGGGTAAGACTACAGACGAAATGCAAATGGCTAGCACATTCCTCGAAGCCGGTTGGGACTTAGTGGACGAGACGGAAAACGGCACGGAAGACATCTGGTGGATTGATGAAGGGAATGACTATCCCAGACTTTGGTGGGAAGCCCACGATTGATTATTTACAATTTATTATTGATTATTGTCCCTGCTTATGCAGAGATGACAAACTGCGAGTATCCGTTTGAAAAAATTTCAGATTGCCAATTGCCGATGTGGCGAGGGCATCTTGCCCTTGTTTGATGGCGTTGGCAGGATGCCAACGGGACGCAAGGCCGGGACGGCCTCGCCACAATCGTAAATGTTTTATTAGTCTTCGAAAGGCAGGCTTGCTGAGTAGTTCGGTGCTTCTTTGGTTATCTGGATGTCGTGCGGGTGGGACTCGTGGACCGAAGCGGCGCTAATCCTTACGAATCGGCTGGTCTTTTTCAGCTCTTCGATATTTCTTGCCCCGCAATAGCCCATTCCCGCTCGCAGACCCCCGACTAATTGATAGACGAAATCGCCCAATGTCCCGCGGTAGGGCACCCGGCCTTCGACGCCTTCAGGTACGAGCTTGCTCGCTTCGGTCGAGCTGCTCTGGCCGTAACGTTCGGCGGAGCCTTTGACCATCGCGCCCAAAGAGCCCATGCCCCTGTATTCCTTGAACTGCCTGCCCTTGTAGATGACTAATTGGCCCGGGCTTTCTTTCAGGCCGGCGAACAATGACCCGATCATCACGCTCGATGCCCCGGCGGCGATTGCCTTGGCAATATCTCCCGACTGCCGAACGCCGCCGTCGGCGATGACGGGGATGTTGTGCTTTTGTGCTACCTTTGCACAGTTCATTATCGCCGATACCTGTGGGACTCCGACGCCTGATATGATTCTGGTTGTGCAAATGGCACCGGGCCCGATACCGATCTTAACCGCGTTTGCACCGGCGGCAATCAAATCCTCCGCCGCCTTGGAGGTTGCGATATTGCCCGCGATCACGTCTATGTCGTAGTCGGCTTTGATTTTCTTTACCGTATCGATGACGTTCTGCGAATGGCCGTGAGCGGTATCGACCACGATAATATCGGCATCCGCTGCTATCAGGGCCTCGATTCGCTCGTAATCGTGAACGCTCACCGCGGCACCGACCCGGAGCCTGCCCCGCCGGTCCCTGGCCGATATGGGATATTGCTGGACGCGGTCGATGTCCCTCATTGTAATCAGGCCCGCCAGTTCGCCCTTGCCGTTGATTAACAGCAGCTTTTCGACCTTGTGTTTTTGCAGAATTTCCTTTGCCTGTTCGAGGGTCGTACCCGCAGGGCCCGTCACCAGGTTATTCTTGACCATGACGGAGCTTATCTCGGCATCGTAGTCTTTGAGAAATTTCAAATCCCGGCGCGTCAGAATGCCTACGAGTTTTTTGCCATCGACGATTGGGACGCCGGAGACGTTTTGCTCGCTCATCAGCTCCTGTGCTCTTCTGACCGGCTCATCGGGCGATAAGGTAACGGGATCGATAATCACGCCGTGCTCGGAACGCTTGACCTTGGCCACCTCCCGTTTCTGTTCCTCTACGGAGAGGTTCTTGTGAATGATGCCGATCCCGCCTTCCTGTGCCAGCGCGATAGCCAGGGCCGCCTCGGTAACCGTATCCATTGCCGCCGAGACAATCGGGATATTAATAGTGATATTGTCGGTCAGTTGCGTGCGGGTGTCAGCCTGGCTTGGCACAAAATCGCTCTTGGCCGGGACCAGCAGTACATCGTCGAAAGTGATTCCTTCAGCAATAATTTTGCCATTATCCATTTTTCGCTCCAGATATTATAGGAATTTTCGATTGCCGATTGGCGATTGCCGATTTTACAATCTAAAATCTAAAATCATAAATGAAGATCGCCTTCTTGGCCTGGTATTAAAATGACTGATTATAATCAAAGAGTAATCAAATATCAAAAATCAAATATCAATTTTGTGGAATCCCTGAAGAATGGCCTGTATGTTTAGGTTATCAGGATATCAGGTTATCAGGTAGTGGGTATCAGGATATCAGGTTATCAGGAACACGCATCGGTTTTGCCTTCACCTGATATCCTGCTGTCCTTATATCCTGCATCCTGATTCACTGATGTCCTGATCCCCCTGAGATCAGTTTGAGTAAATTTGTAATTTGCATTTTGGTATTCGATATGTATCATTGCCGTGTATGTCTGAAATAAAGGAGATTCTGGTTGCTACCGGCAATCCCGGCAAGATTGTCGAGATAAGGGCGATGCTCGACGCCGACGTTCGGTGGCTGTGTCTTGCGGACATGCCCCCGATAGCCGAGATCGAGGAAGACGGCTTAACTTTCGCCGAGAATGCCTATAAAAAAGCCGCCGGCTACGCAAAAGCCACCGGCCTCTGGACCCTTGCCGACGATTCGGGGCTGGTCATTGATGCGCTCGGCGGCGCCCCCGGCGTTAAATCCGCGCGGTTCTCCGGCGAAAAAACCAAAGATGCCGATAGAACGCTGATCGACCATCGAAATATCGCAAAAACGCTGGAGCTTCTTAAAGACGTCCCTAAAGAGAAACGCACGGCAAGATTTGTCTGCCGCCTATGCCTGGCAAGCCCTGAAAGAATCCTGATCGAGACCAAAGGAACGCTGGAAGGTCTGATAACCGACAAAGAAATTGGGCGGAACGGCTTCGGCTACGACCCGATTTTTTTCGTGCCGCATCTGAATAAAACCGTCGCCCAAATGACCGGCGAAGAAAAAAACGCCATCTCCCACCGCGGCAACGCTATCCGAGAGTTCAAACCACTGCTCGATGAGCTTCTGAAAACCGGCCTGTAGCCTATTGAGTGGCAACCGCTGCAATAGCAGGCAGGTTTTCTCTTGACATTTTTAAAGCATGTCTGTATTTGTCCAATTCTAAATTTTGTTGTCTAAATAGCCGATGAGGGATTTATGAATAAAAAGGTTTGTCCTTCTTGAGACGGCAAACGCCGGGTAAAACCCAGGGCTAAATAATTATAGGTAAACTATTTATGGCAAAAACATCTTCTAAAAAATCTCTGGTGATAGTCGAATCGCCCGCTAAGGCGAAAACTATACACAAGTATCTCGGCCCGGACTTCGAGGTTAAGGCCTCGATGGGGCACGTACGCGACCTTCCTTCGAAAGGCCTCAATGTCGATATAGAAAACGACTTCGAGCCGACCTACGACATCATGCCCGGCAAGAAACGCACCGTAACAGCACTGAAAGCGGCGGTTAAGCACTGTGACGAGTTGTATCTCGCAACCGACCTTGACCGTGAAGGCGAGGCGATTGCATGGCATCTTGCACAGTTACTCGGTGTCCCCGAGGAGAAGACCTACCGCGTTATCTTCAACGCGATTACGCAC
>DAOVMB010000456.1 GCA_030630905.1 Sedimentisphaerales bacterium | reverse complement strand
ATGCAGGCGGCAGTTCGGACCAGATTATTCCAAAATATATTACCTCGGCCATGCCAAAATGGTTTGGTCTGCTGTTTCTTCTGACCCTTTTAGCGGCTGCGATGAGCACCCTTTCCAGCCAGTTTCATACTGTCGGGACAAGTATCGGCCGCGACGTTTACGAGCAGCTTACCGGCAGGCATGGAAGGAGTATCGGAATCAATCGCGCCGGTATAATTCTGGGAATCATTGTGGCGATGCTTTGGAGCTATTATGCCCGTGGCGGTTACATCATCGCCCGAGCAACGGCGATTTTCTTCGGTTTGTGCGCATCGGCATTCCTGCCGGCCTTCATTGGTGGGTTGTTCTGGAAGAGAATGACAAGGACCGCCGCAATCTGGTCGATGGTAGCGGGTTTTGCCGTCACGTCGTTCTGGCTGCTTTTCGTTAAAGCCGCAGAAGCGGGCGCCATAGGGCTGGTGCAAAAAGTCACCGGCGGCAAAACGAGTATCTTTGCAGGCCACCCCAACTGGGACGTGGTCGATCCGATCATAGTGGCTCTGCCGATTTCGATTATCGTTGCCGTGGTCGTAAGTCTTTATACCAAACAGCCGTCGAAAGAACATCTCGACAAATGTTTTAATAAGTAGGCCGGCTTTAATACCGGAGCTGCCGTTGAGGTTTTGTGTTATTTATTACAAAATGATTTAAGTTTAGATGAAGGGAAACAAAATGGAGCTGAGAAGAATGATGTTGGTTATTGGATTTTTTGTTGCACTAATTAGTGGAATTGTTATGGCAGCGGAGGAGGAAAAGCCCGTTGCCGATGATTGGCTCAGCGATTTCCGAAATCCATGTCCGGGAGAAGAGATGGGGCTCGACTTCCGGTTCAGAACCATCGTGGCAAGGAATATTGATACGTTGGATACTGATGCTTCACAAAATAAGTGGAATTTCCAGCGATATCGTTCCAGATGGTGGACAAAGTGGACGCTGAGTGACGATGTGGACTTAAATACCCGTATGGTTTGGGAATTCAGGACGTGGGATGAGCCCTCCCGTAAGCCCCAGCACACAGATTTTGACGAGATTTTGTTCGACAGGTTGAATGTGACCATGCGGAACATGTTTGACCAGCCTTTGACCGGTGTTTTCGGCCGGCAGGATTTGATTTTGGGTATCGGCTGGCTGGTGCTTGATGGAACGCCGCTGGATGGTTCGAGAACCATTTTTAGCGATGCAGCGCGTTTTACCTACGAGTTCGAAGGTAAGGATACGAAGCTCGATATGATCTATATCGATAACGCCGCTGCTTCAGACAGATGGTTAAAGCCCGTCAATGATCGCAATAGAATTCTTACGGAGCAGGATGAACGCGGCGCTATCTTATACCTGACCAATCAGTCTGTTGAGAATAGGAAGTTAGAAGCCTATTTCATGTATAAGAACGACAATCCTATCGACATTCTGCCCGGTGCTCTTAACTCTCCGGGCTTGTGGAGCAGAAAGGCGGAGATATTCACGTTTGGCGGAGCCGTATCCCAGACGCTTAACGAGAATTGGAATTACCGTGTTGAGGGCGCGATCCAAACCGGCGATAAGAGCGACGCCACAGCTGATCTGAGCACCGGCACAATGCGGGATTTGGAAGCATACGGCGCCCTGTCGAATCTCGAGTACCTGTTCAACGACAGCTATGACAGCAGTGCACACGTCGGTTATGAGTATTGCTCAGGTGATGATCCGGGCAGCAATGACAATGAACAATTCGATCCACTGTGGGCTGAATGGCCGAGATGGAGTGAGCTTTACATCTATACATACTCCAAGGAAACCATGATTGCCGAGTCATCTAATCTTCACAGGGTCAACATCGGACACAAGTTCAAACCGAACAAGCAATGGCAAATCTGCACGGACTACCACTTGCTCTGGGCCGACGAGAATACAATTCAGGGTTCTTCTCGCTTTTCCAACAACAGCAAATTCCGCGGCCAGTTGTTTACATGCTGGGCAAAGTACAGGTTCAGCAAAAAGTTATTCGGACACCTGCTTGGTGAGTATCTCATACCGGGCAGCTACTACCAGAAGAGCTACCGGGACGGCGCCTTTTTCCTCCGGTTCAATATTGAATATGCTTTTTAAGATGTTTGTCAGAACTTGATGTAGAAAAGCCCGGCAAAAAAATTAAATGCCGGGCTTTTTTTATTGCAAAAACCGGCAACATGGTTAGAATTGCGTTTTTAAGTTGAGCTTTTGCAAAATGGAGATTAGGCATACTTTGGAAAGTAAGAATCTTCTTTTTTGATTTTTCCTTTTCAAACAGGAACTGTTTGATAGATAATCACTTGCGTTAATTATTTAAGAAAATCAAAGAACGGATTTCCTTAAATAATATATGCCTAATCTCCATTTTGCAAAACTCTTGTTTTTGCATAAAAGAGGGCTTATGAACAAACTATTACTTTCCGGGAATGAAGCTTTGGCCTACGGTGCCTACGAGTCGGGACTTAAGGCTGCATGCGCATATCCGGGGACCCCATCGACTGAAATACTCGAGACTCTGGCGAAATTCAAAGAAGTGGATGTCCAGTGGTCGGTAAATGAGAAAGTTGCATTCGAGGTTGCGCTCGGTGCCGCCGTTGGCGGCGTTCGCAGCCTTTTTGCCTGCAAGCACGTCGGGCTGAACGTGGCTATGGACCCTTTGATGACAGCCTCGTATACAGGCATTCTGGCGGGCTTCGTGGTAATTGTCTGCGACGATCCCGGCATGCACTCTTCTCAGAACGAGCAGGATACCCGATGGGTAAGCATATATTCAAAACTGCCGTTACTCGAACCGTCCAGTCCTCGTGAGGCTAAAGATTACGTCAAGGAAGCCTTCAAAATAAGCGAACGGTATGACACGCCCGTGCTGTTGCGTATGACCACGAGAATTTCGCATACCAAGGAGGATATGGCTATCCGTGAGAGGCTCGTTCCAAAGCAGCCTGCCTTCGAGAAAAATATTCAGAAGTACGTAATGGTACCCGGCAACGCGTACGCCCGGCACATATTGGTCGAGAAAAGACTGAAAAAGCTAAAGAGCCTT
>DAOVMB010000121.1 GCA_030630905.1 Sedimentisphaerales bacterium | reverse complement strand
CTTGGCAATATGTACATCTGGCAGATGCTGCTGTCGTTTTGAGCCACAAGATACGAACGCAAAAGAGAATTGGAGGTTGCAGTATGAATCGCAGGCAAAAAATTACGCGTCGTAATTTCCTGAAAAACGCGGCGAGCGCCGTCGGTGCAGCGGCGGCATTTCCGTATATTGTTCCTTCGTCGGCACTGGGCGGAGCGGGCAGCGTTGCGCCGAGCAATCGTATCGTAATGGGCTGTGTCGGCGTGGGCGGTCGAGGCACGGGCGTTATGCAGAGTCTTCTTGCGACAGGTGAAGTGAAGGTTATCTGTATTTGCGATGTGGATGCCGATCGCCGTGCAAAAGTTAAGGATTTGCTGGCTAACAAATATGAAAGCCCGGATTGTGCCGCCTATAGCGATTTTCGCGAAGTTGTGGCTCGGGACGACATCGATGCGGTTTCAATTGCAACGCCGGATCACTGGCACACGATACCGACCGTAGCGGCAGCCAAAGCAGGCAAAGCGGTCTATTGCGAAAAACCGCTCGCGTTGACCATCGACCAGGGCCGGAAAATGGTGGATACAGTTCATCGCTACGGAACGGTCTTTCAAACCGGAACGCAACATCGCTCAGAGGAGCGTTTTCGCCGGGCTTGCGAGCTGGTTCGCAACGGACGGCTTGGTAAACTTCATACCGTTGAGGTTGAGATACCGGGCAGTATGTCACTTGATGGCTTCCATTTCAGACCGGCGCCAAAAAGTCTGGACTACGATATGTGGCTTGGTCCTGCTCCCAAAGCACCTTATTCGCCCAAGCGTGTTGATTCGTTCGGGTGGCGATGGATTTTTGACTACGCCGGCGGCTGTGTCACCGACTGGGGAGCACACCACATCGACATCGCCCAATGGGCCATGGGCACAACCGGCACCGGCCCGGTTGAGGTCCACGGTAAGGGCGTGTTTCCCAAAGACGGCCTGTTCAATACGGCCTTGTATTGGCGATATGTGAGTAAATACGCCAATGGAGTGATGTTAGTTTGCTTTGCCAGGGACGAGCTTTTAGGGCCGGGTAATTATCCGAACGGGATAAAATTCATTGGTAAAAAGGGCTGGCTGTCTGTCAGCACATCTCGGATCGATGCCGAACCCAAATCCATCTTAAAAGAAGAAATCGGTCCCGACGAGGTCCACCTCTACAAGTCGTCAAACCACTATCAGAATTTTATTGACTGCATCAGGACCAAAAGGCCCACCGCGGCTCCGATTGAACAGGCGCACCGCTCGGTCACGGTTTGCCACCTCGGTAATATTGCCATGCGCCTTGGCCGAAGAATCCGGTGGGATCCTGAAGCAGAGAAAATCATCGGCGATGACCAGGCCGTCCGGATGCTGTCACGGTCGATGCGCAGCCCGTGGCGCCTGTGACATTGACTATTTACTATTTGCTATTGTTTGTGATTTATGAATGCTCAATTGACTCATATAATTTGGTGATTATATCATGCAGCAAGGATATATAAATCGACGTCAGTTTTTGAAAAAGACGGCGGGTGCTTCCGTAGCCGCTGTGGGATTTCCTTATATAGTTCGTTCTTCGGCGATGGGGAACACAGGCTCGGTTGCGCCGAGCGAACGGATTACACTTGGTTTCATCGGCACAGGCGGTCACGGCAGAAGCGTCAACCTGAAAAACTTTTTGGGCAATGCGGATGCTCAGGCTTTGGCCGTTTGTGATGTCGATCCGATTAACCGCAATATCGCCCGTGACATGGTAAACAAAAAATACGGCAATACCGACTGCGCGACGTACAGCGATTTCAGGAAGGTTTTGGCAAGGGACGATATAGATGCGGTGATGATTTCGACGCCGGACCATTGGCACGTTCCGATGTCGATCGCAGCGGCAAAAGCGGGCAAGGACGTCGAGTGCGAAAAGCCGACGTTGACCGTCGAAGAGGGCCGGGTGCTGTGCGATGTGATGAAACGTTACGGCCGGGTCTTTCAATGGTCCACTGAGGATAGATCGGTGGATGTGTATCACCGCATGTGCGAACTGGTCCGTAACGGCCGGATCGGCAAGGTCCACACGATTCGCGTCGAATTGCCAAGCGGGCCGGACACGCCTGGTGACCCGAAACCGATGCCTGTGCCGGATGGTTTCGATTATGACATGTGGGTAGGCCCAGCGCCATGGGCGCCCTATACGAAAGACCGCTGTCACTGGAACTTCCGATGGATTCTGGATTACTCGGGCGGCATGCTGACAGACTGGGGCGCGCATCTGCTTGACGGCGCCCAATGGGGAAACGACAGCGAACATACCGGGCCGGTGGAGGTCGATGGCAAAGGCAAGTTCTGGACGGATGGACTTTACAATACGGCTAAAGAATATCGAATCGAATACAAATATGCCGACGGGGTGAGATTGATCGTGACATCAGGCACGCCGAGCCTGCGATTCGAAGGTTCCGAAGGTTGGATCGGCAATCGAGGCTGGAGGGCGCCGCTGCAGGCCGAGCCAAAATCCATCCTAAATTCGGCGATTGGGCCGAATGAAATTCACCTTTATACCTGCAAGGCCGGCGAGCAGCGAAATTTTCTCGATTGTGTCAAGTCGCGTAAAGACTGCTATTTTCCGCCCGAGATTGGACAGCGGTGCTTTACCATCACTCACATCGGGAATATCTCGATGCTGCTGGGGCGAAAACTCAGATGGAACCCGGACAACGAACGGTTTATCAACGATGAACAGGCCAATCGGATGCTGTCACGCGCAATGCGAAGCCCGTGGCGATTGTAGGAATGATAAATGATTATTGTTGAGTGATTATTGAGAAGGGAAGTATTATGAACAGTCGATGCGGAATAAATCATACGATTTTGTCGTTCGTGGGGATTTTTTGTTTTTTATTAGCGACATGTGCCCAAGCTGAGCAAGTCACCTTAACGAGTAGCAATTTCTCTGCTTGGCGAGGTGATACGGGACAATGGGAGATTGTAGGTGATGTGTTTACGGACCCGGCGGATGAAAAGCTGCTGAGCAGCAAGCCGGGAACGGGGACTGTTGTGAACGGGCCGAAGGGCAGGACATCGAATTTGTTCAGCAAGGCCGAGTTCGGAGATGTTAATGCGCACATTGAGTTTATGGTTTCGAAAGGCTCGAACTCCGGCGTGTACTTCATGGGGCGGTATGAGATTCAGGTTTACGACAGCTATGGCGTCGAGAAAGGCGAATACCCCGGCATCGAGTGCGGCGGTATTTATGAGCGGTGGGATGAGAGCGGGGATCCCAAGGGTTATGAAGGTCGTTCGCCGCGAGTCAACGCATCGCGGCCTCCGGGACAGTGGCAGACGTTCGATGTCATCTTCCGAGCACCGCGTTTCGACGAGGCGGGGCGAAAAGTTGCAAATGCGCGATTTGAGAAGGTGGTTCACAATGGTATAGCGGTTCACGAGGACGTGGAACTAACCGGGCCGACGCGGGCTGGAGCGTATAATGATGAGAAACCAGCCGGGCCGCTCATGCTGCAGGGCGACCACGGGCCGGTGGCATATCGCAATATTCGGATCGAACCGGCCGGACCGAATCCTTTCTTCGCGATGGATACGGCGACGAAAGACGCTTCACACCAAACTGCAAAAGAGCAGGTCCGGATGGCCAGGGAATTGGGCTATGCTGGCATCGGATGCACGGCGGGCAAAGGGCTGGCCGAAATGGCCGAAGAGTTGGACAAGAACGGCCTGAGACTTTTTACAGTCTATCTCGGCATAAATATCGATTCCGATCAGCAGAAATACGGCCCGGAATTAAAAGAGACAATCGAAGTGCTAAAGGGTCGTAATGCGATGCTGTGGCTATTCGTTCTTAGCAAGAAGCACAAACCTTCCTCCACTGCCGGTGACGACCGCGCCGAAGAAATTCTCCGTGAGGTCGCGGAAATGGCCGCCGAGGCTGACGTGCGAGTAGCGCTCTATCCCCACACCGGATTCTGGGTCGAACGAGTGGAAGATGCCGTGCGCGTGGCCAAGAGAGTGAATTGCAGAAACGTCGGCGTAACTTTCAACCTATGCCACTGGCTCAAGGTCGATGACGAGAAGAACATGGAGGCGTTAATTAAATTGGCGATGCCGCATTTGTTCGTAGTCACAATAAACGGCGCCGACAGCGGCGGCAAAGATTGGAAAACTCTGATTCAAACACTGGACCGCGGCACGTTCGATATGCGCCGATTCCTCAAGACGCTTTACGATTCAGGCTACACCGGCCCGATAGGCTTCCAGGGCTACGGCATAGGCGGCGACTCCCAAGAAAACCTCAAGCGTACAATGGACGCATGGCTCGAACTTAACGATGCCAAGA
Source organism: Sedimentisphaerales bacterium (assembly GCA_030630905.1). Classification (GTDB taxonomy): domain Bacteria; phylum Planctomycetota; class Phycisphaerae; order Sedimentisphaerales; family Anaerobacaceae; genus JAFGPJ01. The sequence goes on along the minus strand of DAOVMB010000121.1, from coordinate 2,704 downwards.
GATAGCCTTAAGCAGAGCGGCGGGAATTTAATATAACAAGAAACCACCGGAGCAATCGACTTTGCTTGGGAGGATTGAACCGTGAAGGTGATATGTGCAATAGCAAGTGTCTTTTCGACGGTATTGTTGTTTTCAAGTATTGCGCCGGCAACCTCTTTAGATCCTAATGCAAAGCCCACTCACGATATAGCGATTACGAACGTGTCAGCCCTTTCCAGTTGCGTTCAAGGAGATACTGTCCCAATAACAGTCAGCATTGCGAACAAAGGCAGCTACCAGGAGACATTTCGTGTTACATTGACTAACACAAATAGTGGGGAAAAAATAGTCGGCAAGAAAGTCACTTTAGCAAAAGGTTGGAAAAGTGAACCAATCGATACTGAATGCTTGGTATTTAAAATCTCTACAGATGAAACCAGCTATTTAGGTATTAATGTCTGTATGGAAGGAGATGTGAACGGTGATGGATTTGCCGATATTTTAATCTGCGATCCTCTCTGGAATAATGAAAGAGGCAGTGCCTTTCTCTTCTATGGAAGGAATAATATGGATGTGTCATCACCTGATATTCTTTTCTCTGGGGAAAATGCAGGAGACCGCTTTGGGGCTCAGTCTGGAGTATTTGCAGATATAAATCAGGACGGCTACGATGACATCATCATTGGAGCACGATTATATCGCAAAGGTGATGGGCGTGTGTATGTTTTCTATGGCGGTCTTAAAATAGACACACAACCAGATTTAATCCTTGATGGAGAGGTAGGTAAGAAGGGTTGGTTCGGCATGCCAGTATCTGTAGGTGACATTGATAATGATGGGCATGTAGATATCCTTGTAGGTGCCCAGAATTATGACCAAGAGAGAGGCCGCGTATACCTTTATTGGGGCAGCAATCCGATGGATGTCGTGGCTGACGTCATCCTTGAAGGCGAGGTAGGTCACAAGGGTTGGTTTGGTCGGAAAATTGATGCCAGCGGAGACGTGAATGCTGATGGTTATAATGATATTGTTGTAGGTGCACGGCAATGGGGCAAAAGGCAAGGTAGTGCTTATCTTTTCTTCGGCAATACGAAGCCCAAGATGAATGCGGTGTGTGATTACATTTTTAGAGGGGAGAACCTCACTGATTCTATGGGAACAGGAAGTAAATTCTTTGATATCGACAACGACGGACATGACGACCTTCTTCTTTGTGCCCGTCACGCTGGGAATTACCGGGGCCGCGTGTACATCTATTGGGGCATGAAGAATTTCGATGGGAACAGGCCACCTGATGTTGTATTGGAAGGGAAAACCTCAAGTAATATGGGAGGCGACGACATTGCATGTGGGTATTTCAACGGCGATGAATATGGCGATATTCTTGTTGGCGGATATAACTATCCCTCATCCGCTGTTATGGCTGGTCGTGCATACATTTTCCACGGCAACGCCAAAGTCTTAATGGATATGGATTGCGATCATATCTTTGATCCTGAAGGAGATGACCACAACTATTTTGGCGGCAATGTCTCGATAGGCGATGTAAATAAGGATGGCTACCCAGATGCATTGATTGGAGCTCAAGGAGGGGGACGTAGTGACGGCAAAGCCTATTTATATTTTGGTCCTTTTTCAGATGCAGAGGATATCACCCTCAACTGGGATACCACCAACGCCTCACCGGGCAAGCACACACTTAAAATTGAGATCACGCCAGTGGATGGAGAAAAGGACACCGCAGACAACGTTGTTGTCAAAACAATTAATGTTAAACCTAAAGAGGTTCATGATGTTGCCATCACGAATGTTTCTGTGCCGTCAAGTTTTGTTCAAGGAGATTCTGTTCCTGTAACTGTGAGTATTGCTAATCAAGGTGCCTACAAAGAGAGATTTCGTGTGGTTTTAACTGATTTAACCAGTAGGAAAGAAATCGCCAGCGAGGAAGTGACTCTCTCGAAAGGATGGAAAGATGGATCGGAGGATGCTGCTGATCTGGTCTTTGATGCGGAAGGAACTGGACTCCATGCCTTCGGTAGTTACCTCCTTGGTGGCGACGTTAATGCTGACGGGTATAAGGATCTTATATGTACTGGGCCAGGATATAACGACCAGCAAGGCCGAGCATATGTTTATTATGGTGGGAAGGGCTTCGACAACCAAGCTGATCTTACGCTAACAGGGGACGGAACGGAGAGACTTGGCCAGGGGAGCTGTCTTGGAGATTTTAACGGTGATGGTTACTTGGATATTGCCTTGGGAGCCATGTTTTATAAAACTGATCAGGGACGCGTTTATGTTTACTATGGCGGACCCGGCATAGATGAAACTGCTGATGTTATTATTGAGAATCCAGGGCCTTCCGGATCGATATTTGGCCGCGTCGTTGACGCGGGTGATGTTAATAATGACAGATATGATGATCTTATCATTAATGCCAACCATTATGACAACAAAAAAGGCCGAGCCTACCTTTATTACGGCGGGAATCCATTTGATACGATCCCCGATAAGGTATTTGATGGACAGAATCCAGGGGAACGGCTGGGCCGACGTACTGCCGTTGGAGACGTAGATGGGGATGGGTGTGAAGACATATTGTTTGGCACGAGGGACTATGACGGTCCCGGCAAGACCGAATCGACAAACATAGGTCGGACCTATCTTTATTATGGTGCTCCTGGTATAATGATGGACACGGTCTGCGACAAGATTTTCACAGGCG
>DAOVMB010000007.1 GCA_030630905.1 Sedimentisphaerales bacterium | reverse complement strand
GCATAGCATTGGAAGTATTTCCATCGAACTGAGAAACTCATCGCACACCGAGTCTGCAGGAATGACACCGGGCCAGCGCACGATACAGGGTACTCGAAGGCCGCCCTCGAACATTCTGCTTTTGCCGCCTCGTAGCGGACTATTATCCGCTGTGCTTCCGCTGCCGCCATTGTCCGAGAAGAAGATGACAATCGTATTTTCCTGAAGTCCGTGCCTGGCCAGCAGATCCATTATTTGACCTATCGCCTCGTCCATATAGGTAACAGCAGCCATATATCGCATTCGTTTGGCCCTGCGGGAATTTGCCTCGTTCGGATCATACTGTCCGTAGTTAGTGCGTATATACTCAAGCGGCGCCTGCACGCCGGGACGGGGACGCTCAAGATTAGAAGCCCCATGCGGGGCATTGAATGGCACGTAGCAAAAGAAAGGACGGTCCTTGTGCTTTTCGATAAACCTTATCGCCTCGCGGCGGAAAAGATCCGTCGCGTATGTTCCCTTATCCTCCGTCGTTGGTTCGTTGCCCCGGTACATCGATGGAACTCCGTATCGCTCATGCGTCCAGTAATCGATGCCGGTGTTGGTAAATCCGTAGAACTCGTCGAAACCTCGCTGGAGCGGAAGAAAACGCTGTAATTGCCCCAGGTCCCACTTTCCGAATATCCCACTAACATAGCCGGCCTGTTTGAGCACCCTTGGGATTAGCACCTCGCGAGTGTCCATCCCGCCAATCATTTCCCACGATACGGCGTACTCATCTTTGGGATAGAGGTAGTCGTGATCGACAAGGTCGTTGCGGAACATATCGTATGTACCGTTGCGCTGGGGATAGCGGCCTGTTAGCAAACTGCCCCGCGACGGCGTGCAGGCCGGCCAGGTCACGTAGAAGCTGGTCAGCCGAGTTCCACCGGCGGCAAGTTGGTCGAGATTAGGCGTTTTAATCTCCGTACCACCGTAGCAGCCTAAATCATTGTAGCCCTGGTCATCAGATACGATCAGAACAATATTGGGCGGACGTTTGCCTGCAAGTCGTTCGGGAATACTCGTACATCCCGGCAGAGCCATAAGTACTGCCCCAATGCCTGTTGCTTTCAGAAATTCTCGTCTATTCATTATATGACTTACCCTTTAACAATTTATAGGTTCCGCAAATAGTATCCATACAAAACAAGGTATTCAAGCTCTTTTTAGATAGCAATAGAGTCGAAAGCGAAATCAACCGATTCTATTGAAGGTGCAATCTATTTGGCGATTTCGATTGACTTTGACACCCTATCATGATAAAATAGGTAAAGATTTTATGCAAAATTAAATGCCCTCATAGTCGATAACCACGACTTTGAGGCTGGAAGGTTATTGATAAAACCGCAGTCACCGGTCTATGGCAACGGTGAAGATGGAGGCAGAAAACATAGTCATGTCTGTGCAAGTTTCTTTTCTACCCTTGATTCTGGTTGTATTTTTGGCTGTATCTGCTTTGCCGGCAGAAAATTCGGACAATATGACGCTGGTAATCACGGAGATTATGTACCATCCATATCATCCGGATCCAGGGGTAGAGGACATCACAGCCGAATATATCGAGCTTTTCAACCGTGGGGCTGAGCCTGTTAACCTCCTTGGCTGGCGGATTAATGGCGGTGTTGACTTTGTTTTCCCGGATGTGACGCTGAGAGCTGGGGAGTATCTCGTTGTGGCCGCGGATGCCGATACCTTTAAAGCCAATTATCCATCGATAAGCAATGTTGTCGGCGGCTGGGTGGGCCGGCTGAGCAACAGAGGCGAGTCGATTGAGATTCTTGACGACACGGGCGTTCAGATCGACAGGGTACGCTACGCCGACGAGGGCGACTGGGCCGTGCGTGAGCTGGGGCCGGAAGATTACACTCATCGCGGGTGGGTCTGGTCGAACCAGCACGACGGCGGAGGTAGTTCGCTGGAATTGATTAACGCCGGGATGCCAAACGAGTACGGCCGGAACTGGGCTGCGAGCACAGTTAATGGCGGAACGCCCGGAGCGGTTAACTCGGTAACTGATGATGATATAGCACCGCTTATCCTCGAAGCAATACACTGGCCGATCATTCCCGGCTCCGATGACTCAGTAACAGTATCGGCCCGCATTCTGGATGAATCGACGACCGGCATTACGGTAGTCTTACATTACCGCAAGGATGGCGAGGCCGGCTTCAACACGTTAACGATGTCTGACGACGGTCAACACGATGACGGCGACGCGAGCGATGGTATCTACACGGCCGAAATACCCGCACAACCCGACGGCACAATCTTGGAGTTCTATCTCGAAGCAACCGATACCGGCGTCAATTCCCGTACATGGCCCGCCCCCAGCATGGTTGACGGAACACCACAGCAGGTGACAAACGCGCTCTACCAGGTGAACGATTCTTCCGGCACAGACAAAGGATGGATCCCCGGCAGCCAGCCGATTTATTATCTGATAATGACCGAGCAAGAGCGGGCGGAGCTTGAGGATATCGGGGACAGAAATTACAGCGGTAATTTGTTCACCACCGAGCCGATGAGCAATGCCCAGATGAATGCTACATTCGTGAGCGTTGACGGCGTGTACACAGACATTCGTTATAACGTCGGCGTTCGCAACCGGGGCAACCGAAAACGGGCTGACCCACCGATGTGCTATCGCGTCAATTTCCCGAACGACCATTCATGGAAGGACGTCACGGCTCTGAACATTAACAGCAAATACCCGCATCTTGAACTCATGGGCAGTGTACTGTTCCAAATGTCGGGCCTGGCCGCGGCAGACGTTCGCATTGTGCAACTCCGAGTCAATGGTCAGAATCTCGCAGCAAACGACCATAACAGGACATACGGTTCGTATGCAGCTATAGAGGTGCTCGACAGCGACTGGGCCAAAAACCATTTCCCGGACGATGATGCCGGCAACCTCTATCGCTGCACCTACTACGAAGACGGCTCTCATCCCCGGACTATTGCCGACCTTGACTATAAAGAAAGCGCAGGTCAAACTCCGAATCCCGACGATTACCGAAACAACTACATTAAGAAAACAAACGAGTCGGAGGACGACTGGTCGGACCTGTTCAGCCTTATCGATAAACTCAATAACGATAACATTACGGATGACCGCTTTGTTGCCGAGGTCGGCCAGGTCGTCAATCTTGAGAAATGGATGCGATTTCTGGCCGTCGATGCGCTGGTGGGCAACCGGGAAGGCGGCCTTACATCCGGGACAGGTGACGATTGCGCGATGCATCGCGGCGTCAAAGACCCGCGGTTCTGGCTTATAGGGCACGATCTCGACACCCTGCTCGGCCAGGGCGACCATGACTACCAACCTCAGCGTGACATTTTCGTCTATGCGGGCGTGGATGGCCTTGAACGGCTGCTTGGTCACCCGGATGTCATCCGGCTTTACTATCGCCAGTACAAAGACCTGGCCGAGACGGTCTTTGCACCGGAGAATATTTTTCCGCTACTTGACCGGCTTCTCGGCGACTGGGCGCCGAGTTCGGAAATAGAGGGTCAGCGAGGGATTAAGCAGTTTGTCATCGACCGCAGAAACAGCATTCTGTACGGAGGTTATCCCAACAGCGACGATGAACCACAGATTCCACAGCAGTTAACCATCAACAGCAACCTTCCCGTGGTCAATGGATTCGGTCGCATTAACATACCGGCAATCAACCTTGAAGGTACAGTCAATGCAATCGAAACACGCTCTGTGCTTGTGAACGGTCGATTAGTCGCCGAATCCGACTTCTCACAGAAAAACGGCACATGGTCCATCCGGGACATATTCCTCAATCCCGGTATCAATCGAATTATCGTCCAGGCATTCGACGCTCCCGAAGGCACGGGCAAAGAAGTGGATCAGGAGTATATCGACATCTGGTACAACACCGGCTCGACCAATGATTTTCCCGATAACAGCGGCGGCACCGACTGGGTCCCTACGCAAACGGAAAATATCACCCCAAACCTCATCGTTCGCGACAGTTATCTGCCCGGCATACCCGTCCTTGTGCGCGTGGAGCTTTTGAACGAAGACGGCACAATCAATCGCAATCTCTGGGACGCCGAGGCAAGACTTTCGGTCACCGACAATCCAAACATCAGCCTTTCCACCGACCGGGTCACTCTGTATAACGGCCTCGGCAGCGCGCTGGTCAACTTTAACGGCATCGGCGATTTCACCCTGAACGTCGAGGTCAACGATCTGAACACAAGTAAGGTCCTGGCCGACTGGAGCGGCGAACCGACTCAGACGGTATCGGGCAATCTGGCCGGATCACAGACGTGGAGCGGTATTTACCATATCACCGGCGGTGATTTCACGATTTCCAACGAGGCGGTGCTGACGCTCAATCCCGGGACACTCGTGCTCATCGACGGAGTATCCTCCGGCAGCAACGGCACAGATATTGACGTAGCCGGGTCCATCCAGTCGCTCGGCACGGCCGCCTCGCCCGTGACCATCACAGGATATTCACCCGGCAGAAACTGGGGCGAACTGCACCACGCCAATGCGGCACCGTCAACTTTCCTCTACACAAACATCACCCAGGCCGGACACTCACCGAGGGTCGGTCACTCGAATTCCGGCCCCACCATCCGGGCATCGGGCTCGGTGTTCATCTTCGAATACTGCTCGCTGACGGATAACGCAGGCAAAATCGGGCATATCACCTCCGGCTGCGATCTGTCATTCCGGAATTGCTTATTTGCACGCTCTGTGATGGGACCGGAAATCTCCGGCACGGCACTGCTTTTCGAGAATAGTTGGATAACGGATATGCACGCCAACGACGATGCCGACGGCATCTACATCCACGGCCAGCAGTCCAGGCAGCAGTGCACATTAACCAACGGCGTGGCCGCTAACATTGACGATGACGGCATCGACACCCTCGGCTCCGAAATCACGATCCGGGATTTCATCGTCCGCGACTGCAAGGACAAAGGCATCAGCATATACGGCGGCGAAGTGGACATAAATTATTGCCTTATTGTTGAGAATAACAAGGCGCCCGAAGATCCGACAATAGCTACCATCGCAACCAAGGCGCTCGAAGGCGCCACAGCTATCGTCAATATCGACCACACAACGATTGTAACTGCGAAAGCTGCCGGACACCGTGACGTCGGCATTCAGTCCCACAACAAGTACGGCGTCACAAGCGGCACCATTATTTACAACGTAACCAACTCGATAATCGACGCCACCGACCCGGTCGATGTCCAGAGTCCGTACCTCGAATCCGATATCTATATAAACTACTCCGATATCTTTGGCGAGCCGTGGCCGGGCACCGGCAACCTAAACGCCGGCCCGATGTTTGTCGATCAGGCAAATCACGACTACCGGCTTGCCGAGACGTCACCGTGTATTAACACGGGTGATCCCGCCGCCGATCCGGACCCGGATTTGACCGTCACCGATCAGGGTTACACATGGTTCGAGAGAGCACAGATTGACCTGCCGGAAGGTTCGCTCGGAGAAGATACCGTCTGGACACCACAGGAAGGCCCCTACCGTGTCACCGGCGAGCTGACCGTACCGACGGGCGCTGTTTTGACTATTCTGCCCGGCACAACAGTATTTTTCGATCCGGATGCAAAGATGAATATCAAGGGCCGTCTTATCGCCGAGGGCACAGAGTACGAACTGATTCGATTCACTCGTACACCCGAAGCGGGCGGCACGTGGGACGGTCTTCAATTTATCGATACAATGCAGGACAACCGCATCAGCTATGCGATTACCGAGTATGGGCGAACGAATAACGGCATGATCGGTCTGGAAAACTCCAATCTTTTGCTCGACCATGTTACACTCGATAACACGACCCTTCAACGTATCATCTTCAGAGATTCTTCGCTGATAGTGCGCAACTCGATCTTCACCGATACCTGTGCCGCGGGACAAACGCCCACGGACAACCGGACCGAGCATATTTGGGGCAGCGGCATAGCCGCCGGCGGCCGGTTTATAATCGAGAATAATGTTTTCGGGACCACTCCCGGCCACAATGATGCAATCGACTTCGATGGAAAGTCACGTCCGGATCCTATTCCACAGATTATGAACAATATCTTCATGGGCGGTGGGGATGATGCGCTCGATCTCGAGTGCGATGCCCATATCGAAGGCAACCTCTTTATGAATTACATCAAGGACGAACTTAATCGAGCCTCCGGCGAATCGAATGTAATTTCCGCCGGAGCCGCAAAACACTACGTAATGGTCCGCAATATCTTCTACAACGTCGATCACGTCGCCCAGGTTAAGAATGAGGCCTTTCTCACATTTGTAAACAACACGGTCTGCAACACATCCGGTGCCGGGATATATTTCGAGCTTGGCCTTCCTGGCAGGCGTCCCGGCCAGGGCGCATACGTGGACGGCAACATATTCCGGAACACCCCTCTAACTCTCGAAGGCATTGACGAGATGTCGATCCTGGCGGTTAACAATTCGATCCTTCCGGCCCAGTGGCACTCTTATGGCGTTGGCAATATTAACGCCGACCCGGTTTTTGTCGATGCCGGCACGGACTTCCGCCTCAAAGCCGGTTCGCCGGCCATCGGCACAGGGCCTTGCGGCCTGGATATGGGCGCCTACGTACCGGCCGGAGCGGCGATCTGCGGCGAGCCTGATGAGATCACATATCGTACGGATGCTACGCTCATCGTTGGTGGGCCTGGCATTACGCATTACAAATATAGCCTCAACAGCAAGCCATGGAGCGAAGAACTGACGGTGGATGTGCCCATCGTGCTGAACAACCTTCTCAACGGCCAGACTTATACCGTTTACGCTATCGGCAGGAACTCAGCCGGCTTCTGGCAAAGCGAAGATGAGCCGACCGTCTCGCGCACATGGACCATCGACACATCTTATTCAAGTTTGTTAATCAACGAAGTGCTGGCGATTAACAGCACGACAATCGACAGGGGCGGGAGCTTCCCCGACATGATAGAGCTGTATTATGATGGCCCAGCCTCACTTAGTCTATCCGGCGTGAGCATTACGGACAATCCGGACGATCCGAGGAAATTTGTATTGCCGGCAGGGACCTCCATCAGAGCTGGCGAATACCTCAGACTCTACGCCGATTCCGATACGACCAGTTCCGGCATACATTTGGGCTTCGCCCTCAACGGAGATGGTGAGGGTATCTATCTCTATAATGCCAGCGGTCTGCTGCTCGATTCGGTCGAGTTCGGCCTGCAGTTGCCTGACCTGTCCATCGGCAGAATCGGATACGATGGCCGGTGGACATTGACTGTGCCGACCTTTGGCCGGGCCAATATCGCTCAGCCGCTTGGCAATCAAGATGCAATCAGGATAAACGAATGGCTTGCCGATGGCCTTGTGCTGTTCGAGGATGATTTTATTGAGTTGTATAATCCTGAGACTTCCCCGGTTGATTTGACCGGCTTGTTCCTGACCGACAATCCCGTCACTCAGCCTGATAAATATCCACTCGGCCCGCTGAGTTTCATTACCGGCGAGGGTTTCGCCGTGTTCAGGGCGGATGACCGCAATCGGCCCGGTCACGTGGATTTCAGGCTCTCATCCGACAATGAAATGATCGGCCTGTTCGATGCCGGGCTCAACAAGATCGACAAGGTTCTCTACGGGCCGCAGACCACCGACGTCTCGTACGGCCGGGCGCCCGATGGCAGTGATGATTTTGCGTTCCTGGAACTGCCGACCCCTGGCATTGCCAATCCATTGTTCGGGCCGGCTATGGAGATATTGACCACTATTGTACCTGAGGATGCTGATAAGCGAGTGCTGGTTCCAACCGAAGATATCGGCCAGGAATGGAAGACGGAAATCCATTTTGACGATTCGGCATGGGAGCCCTGCACAGGCAGTCCCGGCGGAGTCGGCTTCGAAAGAACATTCGGTTATCAAGACCTCCTCAGCATTGATTTGCAGGAACAAATGTATGCTACGAACGCTACCTGTTATATCCGTATACCATTCACCGTCGGAATAGATGATGTAAGCGGACTAAGCGGGCTGACCTTGAAGGTACGGTACGATGACGGCTTTGTCGCCTATCTGAACGGAATTGAAGTAGCCAGACGTAATTTTGACGAGATTCCGGCTTGGGATTCGCATGCAAGCTCCAGCCACCCGGATTCGCTCGCCGTAGGCTTCGAGGAGATAGATATCTCCGAATCCATCGGCGATCTTAAGCTGGGTGACAACGTGCTTGCCATTCATGGGATGAACACATCACGAACCAGTGCCGACATGCTCATCAGTGCCGAGCTTAACGGAGTTATCACAACGACAACCGATGATTTTCCTTATGCCAATGCCTTGGCGCTTCTGGACGGCCTACGTGTAACCGAGTTGATGTACCATGCGTCTTCCGGCAGCAATTTCGACTACATCGAGCTGTATAATGTCGGCGAGACAGCTCTAAATCTTACCGGCGTTCGCTTGAGCGATGGGATTGACTTTACCTTTGGTCAGATGCTGCTCGATCCGGATCGATATATTGTGGTTGTCAGAAATCTCACGGCCTTCCGTTCGACCTACGGTACGGGTATCAACGTGGCGGGCGAATATTCCGGCAACCTGAGCAACGGCGGCGAAAGGATTGTTCTGAGCCTTCCATTGCCTCTGGATGTTGCTATCTTGCGATTCGAGTACAGCGACACATGGTATCCCGCAACCGACGGTAACGGCAGCTCGCTTGCGATTAATGATCCACTCACTCACCCGGCCACTTTGGGTCAATCCGAAAGCTGGTATCCAGCCACTCCCTCCCCGGGCGAGCTTTGAAAACTCTATCTTCACGGACTAATAGTTTATCAAATATTAATTTGTAAATTGTCTGCTTGTGATTGGGTGGCAGCCTCAAAGCCGAAGGCTTTGGGGATGGTCAAGACATCAGAAGCCATCCCCAAGCTTCGCTTGAGGCTGCCACCCTTCAAGATTATCAAATCAAATTTGACAGGCTACTAAGCATAAAATTAACAATAATATTGATTCGGCAGCGAGAGAGACTACAATTTTAAGTCAGGATCAATGGTTTGTAGCTTTGGATATGAATGGAAGTCCCGTAGGGGACGCCTTACGGCGGAGTCACAAGGATGGTTATTTTAGTAGGAATTGATGAGGCTGGTTATGGACCGATCCTTGGGCCATTGGTCGTATCATCGAGCATTTTTTCGGTTCCGCATAATCTTCTGGCATCCGACTTGTGGCAGATTTTAAGTAAAAGCGTCAGCGACAGGCGAAAACGGCTTGCAGGCAGATTGCTCATTGCCGACAGCAAAAAGGCTTACAGTAAGTCAATCGGGATCAAACATCTGGAGCGGACGGTTCTGACGGCATTGAAATGCCTTAATAAAGAGCCGGCGACGTTGACCGAACTTTTAGAACTATTATGTCCGAGCTGCCTTGAGCGGTTAAGTGACTATCCCTGGTATCAGGATATCGGGGATTATTCTCTTTCGATTGATACGGCTGATAAGGAAATTGCCTCGGCGGTGCTGGCCGATGACCTGGCCTCAAACGGTATCGAGTTGCTCGATCTGAAAAGCTGCTGTCTGGACGTTGCATACTATAATAAAATGGTGGCTGCCGTGAAGAACAAAGCGAATGTTCTTTTCAGTGCTACGTGCAGCCTCATCAAGGTTGCTTATGACAACTTTGCAGGTGACGATTTGCAAGTCATCGTCGACCGGCAGGGCGGGCGGGTTCACTATCGTAAGAACCTGCAGCGGATGTTCGGCGATATGGAATTGAAGATTCTCCGCGAGAGCCAGGCGACCAGCAGCTATGAATTGCAGGCCGGCGGCAAAGCGATGCGCGTGCATTTTGTAGTCGGCGCCGACGGGCGATTTTTGCCGGTTTCGCTGGCGTCAATGGTTAGCAAATATCTCAGGGAGCTTCTTATCGGCAGTATCAACCGTTATTTTGCCGGCTTGAGTGCGGACTTGAAACCGACAGCAGGATACTGGAAGGACGGTTTGCGTTTTATCGAGGATTTAAAAACCAGTCTCCCACACGTTCGGTTCGACAGCGATCAGTTGATTCGCTCTCGTTGATAACGACCAAGGTGCGGCATAAAACAATGTAATGAATTGTAGATTTCATGTGTCTTTCGACGGGCAGAAATGACATAGTGACTGGACGATTACTGCTGCTGTAATTCTTCGTTAAGCAGGCGGATGTGACGGTTCTCTTCTTTGATAATCTTGTCGATGGTTTCTTCGCTGGCCGGGTCACGGGCGAAGTCCTTCAATCCGCGATAGAAGAAAATAGCTTCCTTTGACCGCCTGATAGCATCCTTAAATATTTCCTTCCTGTTTTCACGGTCGGGCGGCCCTTTTAGAGAGCCCGGCGTAGTCGCAAACACGGCAAGCCCCGCCATTACATGGGGATTGGACAATACATAATTATTAGGATCGAAAGTTCCGAATTCGCCGGTCTGTTCGGAAAACCGTTTTCGCCTCTGCGCGAGAATCTTTTCGTGCCTGGCTTTCCATGTGGCCAGTTTGTAGCAGGTATCGCGAACTTCCATGTCATCGAATAGCTCCGCCGTTTTGAGGTAGAATTTAGCGCCATTGTGCTCGATCTTTTCGGCTATTTGGAGAACCTCAAAGACGTTAAATTTAGTCTCCATTATTCCACCTTCCCAAAAAGCCTTATTCTTTCATAATCAAGTGCGAAATTACAATTCCTAAGACCACAGGTGGCAGAGCAGCACGCTGCTAAGCCTTTATATTATTAAAATACCAGATTTGTCCTGCAAGTTCAATCACATCGGCATAGTTTTTTTAAAAAATTATCTGCTGTGGAAATCACAGTACAATAGTCTATTATTTCTGTCTGTCACATCCCCGATACTCGGGTTTTTATTCGTTGATTTTCAGGACGGCGGCGGCGCGGAGTTTGGAATTCTTAATCGAGCAAAGCACTTCGTTGGCCTGCCCTAACGGGAATTCCTCAATCGTGGGAGTAATAGGTATACGAGCCGCTAGGGGCAGGAATTCTTCCGCATCCTGCCGCGTAACGTTGGCTACGGACTTTATTTCTTTTTCGAGCCAGAGATATTCGGCATAATCGAGCGGCGGAACGGGAGTTTCTTTGCGAATGGCGTTTATAATCAACCTGCCGCCCCTTTCCATCACGCCGAGAGCGTCTCGAACGCATTCTCCGACCGGCGTGAAATCCATAATCTTGTTCAGCTTTTCAGGCGGCTTGTCGCCGGAGTAGCCCGTCCAGACGGCTCCGAGGCTTTTGGCCAACTCGGCGTGCTTAGCTGTTTTCGTAAAGACAAAGACCGGGCTGTTGGGGAACTTGTATCTGATTATCTGGATAACGATATGAGCTGAAGCTCCGAAGCCGAAAAGGCCGATCTTCTGGCCGTCCGTTACATTCGCAAGCCTGAGTGTGCGATATCCGATTACCCCGGCACATAAAAGCGGGGCGGCTTGTGAGTCTGAAAACCGCTCGGGGATCGGATAAGCGAAATCCTCGCCGATTACAGTGAATTCCGCGTAGCCGCCGTTAGCGTCTTTGCCGGTCCATTTGGCCCGGGCGCAGAGGTTTTCGCTGCCCGTTCTGCAAAACTCGCATTCGCCGCAACTGGAAAAAAGCCATGTGATTCCCACCCGGTCGCCGATTTGATATTTCGTTACGGCTTTGCCCTTATCAACGACCTTTCCCACCACCTGATGGCCGGGAACGATGGGTGATTTTGTGGGTTTAAGCCTGCCTTCGGCTTCATCGAGGTCGGTATGGCAGGCGCCGCATACTGAGACCTCGACAAGGATTTGATCGTCGTTGGGAGTGGGAGCCGGCAAATCAGCAAGTCTTAAAGGCTTCTCTTCGATCGGCGATTGTCCATCCAAAATCATCGCCTTCATTGTAAGGTTTCCTTTTCAAGCCGGCGTGCAAAAACTTCATAGCTGTCCCTGCCGAAAAGACAAAAGACAACTTTTTCCAGGCCGGTTTGGCCTTTTAGGTAATCGATGGTTGTTTTCAGCATGATTTCGGCGCACCGCCCGATGGGGAAGCCGAAAATTCCCGTGCTGATTGCCGGGAAAGAAATACTCTTTAGATTATTTTCGTCGGCTGCTTTAAGCGAGTTAAGCGTTGCGTTCTTCAGCTTTTGGTCCTCATCTCCTTCGCCCATACGAGGCCCCACGGCATGAATTACGTGCTCTGCTTTCAAGTTGCCGCCGGTTGTGATGACAGCGCCGCCTACAAATGTTCCGCCTATTTTGTTGCATTCTTCCTGGATTTTCGGTCCGCCTTTTCGATTGATGGCTCCTGCGACCCCGCCGCCCAGAATCAATCGAGTATTGGCGGCATTAACGATAGCATCGGTGTCCATTTCGGTCAGGTCGCCATCCAGAAGCTCCAGAACGCGATTGTTTATCTTCACTTTCATTTTAGGCGGCGATTTATTAAAAGATTCTATTTCTGTCCGTAATGAATTTATCCACTTTATCCATGAGGATTCCCTCGCCGGATGGTTTTGCTTTGTCCCTGGTGTTTTTCTTTGGTATTGATTTCTTCTTGTGCGACTTGGGTTTGCATTCGGCCTTGATGTCGGCTATTTCCTGAGCTGCTTCGGCTTTGGCTTTTGCTAATTGTTCCGCGTATGATTCTGCCTTTTCTTGCAATTCATCTTCGATCTTTGCCCGTTTTTCAGCTTCAATCTCGGCCTTTTTTTCCGCCTTGGCTCTTAGTTTGGATTCGGTTTTTGCTTTCGCTTCGGCTTTGGCTCTTGCTTTGGTCTCAGCCTTTGCCTTTTCTTCGGCCCTGGCCAATGCCTCGCTATAAAGGCGTGCATTTTCTTCGGTGTCGGGTTTTACTTGATTATCAGCCTTAACTTTTACCTGTGTTTTGGCGACTGTTTTTTCTTTCGCACTGATAATTAACTGGGCTTTGGCTTCAAGCCTTTGTTTTGCATTGGAATCACTGATGTCCTGCTCGCCGGGTTTGAAAAACAGAGGTTCTGCAAACTGGATTGCGATGCGGTTCACCTTGCTGCTGAGGTTATCGATCCGGCAGACACGTCCGATGCGATTGAAAAATACAGTATCGAAAGAGTCATCAGAGTCGAAATATGGGATGCCAAAATTTGTTGTTATAAATTGATCCGGTTGCGGACAGTTCTTGTCGGCGTGGTAAAGAAGTGCCATACCTTTACTGGAGACGTCGACCATCTGGCCCGAGAGAGGTTTTTGCTTCGGATTCAAGGCAAACCGAGCGTGCCAACGATAACGTAGTCTCTTCTCTGCTCTTTGCTCGTTGGCTTTATCCATTTTTAGCACCGAAAAATCTTTTTTCGTCTGGGCTGAAATATCGACCAAAAACAAAGCACGAAAATAGCCCGAAGCCGGCTAAAGGTCAAGACAAAAATCTGCCGGATGATTTAGCTTTGATTGCATCTTTCCTGCTGGAATTAACGGTAGATATTGAAGATGTCTTTGGGTGGCAGCCTCAAGCGAAGCTTGGGGATGGCTTTTCTCCCCACACCATCCCCAAAGCCTACGGCTTTGAGGCTGCCACACAGGAGAGTGCCACTTTATTGCTCAACATTCGAATTCGATTTTGCCGATAAAACATCTGCGGGCGATGAGAAGTGTTTAATGATATGCCAGAGGCCTGATAGGAAAATGTTTGATCCTGAATGTCAGAATATAGAATGCTCGCAATGCCTTCTTGGGAAAATATATTTTGACCGTGAAATCGGTTACTACTGCATGTATTGCGGTCATCAATTCAGTACCGTGGATATGGAAATTCTCATAGAAAAGATTGCATTAACGTCCCGTTCTACGCAGAAATCAGGTAGTAGCCACAAGAAGCCGGTTATAGAGATCAAGGAACTACCCCCTCGGAAGATAAAAGTAGGGCACATCAGCCGCGACGTCATTAAAAGCAAAAAGCCTGATCGGTAAGTTTTTGATTCCTGATGATAGACAGTTTTATCGAGGCGGCATGATTCGAACATTCAACCGTCCGGCCCCGTGCCGGACGCTCTTACCAAATTGAGCTACGCCCCATATCTTATAAAAAAAGCCCTGGAACATACCAGGGCTGGAGCCAAAACTTTTTACTTTATTTCTTGGAAAGATATTATAAAACCATTATAACTTTTTTTTACGGCTTTGTCAAGATGAAAACAGTTTTGTTCGAAATAAATCTTGAGTCCGTATAAAATCCTGTCCACAGGGCCAGTTCGCCCTTAAAATGGCTTGGCAGTAGAAAGCTTACAGTTGACGAGTGTTGTGAGATTGTGATGATTGTGAAAGGTGATGAAGAAGCATATGCAAATTGGGGACTGATTCGAACCTATTCTTTAGAACTTGCGTAATTAGGAGTATTAAATTATATTTGCCTTTAATTTTAAGGAGACTATATGAAGTTCGAAGGACAAAAATCTTCCGGACGGGAGAAAGACGAGGCAGCAATCGAACTTCTGAGGCAGTTGACACGGAAGTTATGCTCGAATGATATCACAATTGCCAGGCTCGCGGCTTTCAATCTGTCATGGATGCAGGAGGATGGTTTGGCTATCCTTACACAGGTATTGCTCGGCGACTTCTCAAGGACTTCCAAGAAGGCGGCGGCATACGGACTGAGGAGTATGAAGGGCAGAATGAAAAAGTTGGCTTTGGAAGTTCTTGAACAGGGGCTGAAACAGCGTGATCGCACCACCAAAGCGGCATGTATTAAAGCATTGTCTCTGATTAAAGACGGCGCTGCGAAAAAAGGTGGCTCTAATGAGAAACCCAGAGCAGACAAGCCGAATATACGGGAAGTTCGGAGGAAAAGCGAATCAAGAAAAAAGCCCCTGCCTGAAATACGCAATCACAACAGGGGCTAAACCAGTAGCATCTGGCATTTAAATTATAAGAAACTTATATTTATGTGCCGACATTGACACTAAATGTAACGTTTTTTCCGTATATATTGCTTTTGTTCAAAACAAGCCTTCTTTTGACGACGAACTTCCGGGCGGAAAAGCTGCTGTTGGGGCTGTTATTCTTTGCTAAAAATCTACAAAATCTCCCTTGGAACCTAAAGAAATAACAGGCGGCGGCCGGATTCGAACCGGCGAATAACGGTTTTGCAAACCGTCGCCTTAGGCCTCTTGGCTACGCCGCCAATCAACATTTGCTTTGAGTTTACACTCAGTTAATCCATTTTTCAATAAAATTTCGCATATTCCTTATACATTGGCAGATTTTTCGACAGCATTGTTACAAGCCCAAACGCCTGACTGATAAATTCGGTATCTAAAATTATGTTTTGGATTACCTGATATTTTGCCTGTCAGCTTCGCCTCAGCGGTCTCCGAGCCGTCATTTGGCCGCCGCCCCGGCCCCTGTGGGCCTGTCTTTGACGCCAATATGCCAGATTCTCGTTGTCAAAGCAACAGATCGTGGATCACGTTTGCAAAACATTATCACAAAAAAATAAACTTTTTTCTAAAAGATTGGGAAGATTTTTGTTAACATAGAGTTAGGTGGTGCGTCTTAATCTACGGAACACCGATAGCATAACCAAGGTAAGTGTCCAGCTTTGGTCAGGCAGCAAGTTGCCAATCGCTTCGGGATTTCGCGGTCTGTGAGACCGAAAGAAAGGGGAAAGGGCGTTTTTGAACTGCTCGGAAGGTTACTCTCGCAGCCCATATTTTTTGACAGGCGCCCTTTGGCAGACATAGCGTGTGAGTGTGGACTAAGAGAGAGTGATGTGAGCAGGAGGAGAAAAGTTTTATGTTTCGTAGATTTCCGTTTGTGACGTTGGTGTGTTGGGTGCTCGCAGCCGCCGTCGTGTTCGGTATCGCAGGCGCGTGCAGCCCTGAGCAGTACAAAGCCCAAGCCGATAAAGAGGTGTATCAGATTATCGATAGCAAATGGCAGGACGGCTTCGGCCATAAGTCCAATTATATAATCAATGATAGCAACATTCCTCCATCGCCTGATGACATCCGGATTGAGCGCACCGTGCCTCCATCAGGAGCGATCGGCCTTGCACAGGCGGTTGCCATAGCTACCGCGTATAACAGGGAGTACCAGGGACAGAAAGAACACCTTTATCTAACAGCACTTGATCTTACACTGGCCCGTCATCAGTTCGCACGGCAATGGTTTGGTACTGTTGATGCTAAATACATCAGGGATAGTGAAGACGAAAAAGTCGCCTCTGATGCCGGAGTGGGTTTTCAGCAGCTTTTGGCCGACGGAGCAATGATCAGCATAGATATAGCAATGGATTGGACGAGGTTTCTCACCGGTGATCCGCGGACTTCGCTGGCCTCGATGCTAAGTGCCAGTGCAACTCAGCCGTTGCTTCGTGGTAGAGGCCGGGAAATAGTTCAGGAGAATCTGACGCAGGCCGAGCGAGATGTTTTATATCAGATACGCTCGTTCAACCGCTATCGAAAAGAATTTGTGGTTTCGATTG
>DAOVMB010000084.1 GCA_030630905.1 Sedimentisphaerales bacterium | reverse complement strand
GCTCAAGTCCAAATTACTGAAATTCCCCGTCACCTTCGGCACTTTTTCTCCTGTGCTGTAATCGAAGGTCATATTGATCTCAAGCGGCGTGTCGTTTGACTTGACCTTCAAGTTGATAGGCAGGGCAGTGGCAGACGGGGCATCATTGATGTTCTCCATACTGATATTACAGTTGCCGAAAACGGGCGATTGTATCCCAACCTTCTCCAGCAGCACATTTCTGGCCAGGAAACGCGCCGAGGTCGGGACATCAGCACGAGCAATAAGATAGTCGAGATACTTGATCGGTTTCTGTTCCATGGGTACTTCGGCCTCTTTGTCATTAGGATCGGGCAGCCACTTTCGAGCCTTTTGCAGCCATTCCTTCACGGCCTTGGCATTTTCGAGGTACTTATCCAGCTTGCTGATATCCTCCACCGCCACCTTGTATTCGCACGGATCAAAAACTTCCGGCTCCCCGGCTTTTGTTTCGGTTACTTTGCCGGGTGTTTGACGCTTCTGATCGAATTGAACATTTGACAACCTGACTTTGTCCAAGACAACTTTGCCCAACATCAGGCTGTAGACACTTGCATCTGCGGATATATTCTCAACGGCAATCTGGTTGTTTCCGGGATTTTCGGCATCGGTGACTTGTATGCCCGAAACCGATGCATCACCGCTCAGGATGGAAAGCTTAAACGTTTCGAGGTTGACTTCCGCGCCGTTTAACTGAGTGAGTCTGGCCGCGGCGAATTCTTTGATCTTTGTATCCTTCAGATAGTGGGTCCCAACACCGATGATAACCAGCAAAATCACGGCAAAAGCGACACCCGCCTTGCGGACGATTTTGGTCTTGACCGTGAAGAGCGACTTTGCATCCTTTGTCCGTTTGCCGATTAGAATGCGGTCGAGGATTCGCACCCAGGTTTTGGAATACCACTTCTTGAATTTCTCGGAGCCCTCTTCGACTTTCAACAGCATACGACGAAAACCAATGACCGACCGGGCCAGAAGCAATCCTGCGACCACTCCTACAACCGGTCCGGCAATTAAGCCGCCCACAACGGCGTACTTACTGAAATCCGTTATGCCAATAATGGGTATCGCCGCCAAAAGTTTAAGCAGACCGGAAAGGTTATCCTGGGCAGCCATTCCAATATGATAAAGCACAGGTGCGGCTGCAAAACACAATGCCTTGCCCAAAGCCGCCGACATGAGGAACATTCCGAGATGAACATTCAGCAAGAACACTAACGCTATCAGAACAGCGTGCAGTCCTGAAAAGCCCGGTATCAGGCCAAAGGTAAAGCCCAGCATTACCGATATGAAGATAATGACCGGAGAAACACCGCCGCGAAGAATCGTTAGAATTTTGCGGATTGGTTTTGGAATGGGTAGGAACATCTTATCACCTTTTCTTTAAACTCAATTTCGGTATCGCTTTTCATAGACCAACATTTAGTATTTTTACCTGCTCAGATGCAAATGTCCATAAAAAACTGTGAAGTTTTTCGATATATATGTGATACCACTATATAGACAGATTAGCCAAACTTTTATCTTGCGAGGGATATCGGAATATCGAGGGCCATGTTAGCTGCCCTCCGCGGTTTGGTAGATGTGAACATCCTGTTGTGGGAAGGGGATCGATATTCCTTCTTTATCAAATCGCTCTTTGACGGTGCGGGTCACATCCCAATAGACTGTCCAGTAATCGGCGGTCTTAACCCAGGGGCGACAGACAAAATTGACCGATGAATCGGCTAATTCATGCAGTCTTATGATCGGCTCAGGCTCCTTAAGGACCAGCTCATGCTTTGAGACAATGTCTTCGAGTATTTTTGCGGCTTTTGAAATATCATCGGTGTAGCTGATTCCAAAGACCATATCTACACGCCGTGTATCACTGCCCGTGACGTTCGTAATGACTCCTCCCCAGATTTCACCGTTCGGAATAACCACGATCTGACTATCGAAAGTTTTAATCGTAGTGGAAACCAGATTCATGGAATCAACGACTCCCTTCACACCTGCGGTGTCAATAATCTGTCCTACATCATAAGGGCGATAAATCAATATCATCAGACCGGAGACAAAATTGCTGAGCGTTCCCTGCAGGGCGAAGCCAAGAACAAATCCCGCCACACCGAGACCGGCGATAAATAGCCCGATTTCAATCTCCAGCATAGACAGCGCTACAATCATACCGATCAGCATGACAGTCTTGCGAACTGCATTGACAAAGAAATCTTTCAGCAAGTCGGAAAATCTCTTCGACGCTGAGACCGTTTTCAAGGTTATTCTGCCCAGGAAGCATGCCAGGATATAGAATGCCAACAGAGTCAGCAGGAAAAATATAATATTCTTAAGCCAGCGTAAACCCCCTTCTCTGGACTTGAGCCAGCCCCAGATTATAATACGAAAGGCACTGACATCCTTAAGATCTACGCTCAATCCGGAGACTGCTGCGACGTATTTCTCGTATTCTTCGATCTCGCCTCCTTTGTCCTTCAGGGCCGACAAGACAACATTAAAACGGTCGATCAGCGCCGTCTGTTCTTCTCGGAGCTTATTGATGTTCACCAGCAGGTGCTCTTTGACTTTGGATTGTAATCCAACTTCCGCTTCCTTTTGGTCGATCTCCCTGGATTTTTGCCGCACCTGAATTTCTGCGGTACTAATCTGGCTAACCTTGCTCTTCAGCAGTTGCAGCCAGGCTTCGACTTCTACGATTAATTCGCTCTTTGTCAAAGGTCTAAGGAGCAGTTCCAGATCTCCAACAGGGATCTGGGGATCTGATATTGTGGTGGCGGCATACTTTTGTTCCGATTCCTGGCCAAAGGTGCCGGATGTGAAAAAAGAAATGACTAAAAGCATAAAAACGATAGAGAAATATTTTTTCCGCGTTAGCATAGCTTACTCACCAACCTTTCTATGAAAAACGAAAGTCACAATAGAAAAATCCCTATTTGAGATATCCCATTCATTACTACTCAGCGAAGCCGCTGAAGATTACGTCCGAGCAGGTTACCAAACTTTTCTTGACAACGCAAACATTCTTCTACTGGAATGATCGCAGTTACACAATTCCTATTGTCATCCGATTACGATATAGAA
The DNA here is from genome assembly GCA_030630905.1 of Sedimentisphaerales bacterium. GTDB lineage: Bacteria > Planctomycetota > Phycisphaerae > Sedimentisphaerales > Anaerobacaceae > JAFGPJ01. Next base: position 5,234 of record DAOVMB010000084.1, on the reverse strand, counting down.
TCGTAGGGTGGTGGCTCTGCCCCCACCATAACGGTTCGGTGGGCCAAGGCCCACCCTACAATTCCATTGTCATCCGTTAATCATATAGAATCTGAGCTTCAAAACGATATATTATCCGATGCAGGCAATTCGCATTAAAGTCCCTGCTATAGGGGTGTGACTGTATCTGGATTTCCCCTTGGATGTTCGGCATCAACTTCCTGGAATCCGAGCCGGAGCCAGAGCCGACTGAGCATGACGTAGAGCGAGGGGACCACAACCAGCGTCAGGATCGTCGCGAAGCCCAGGCCGAAAATGACGACTACCGCCATGTTGCGCCACCACTGCGTGGATTCACTCCGGGTCGCCCACGTGAACGTATGGATGTCGAAGGATATCCCGACGGCCATGGGGATCAGGCCGGTGATCGTAGTCATCGCCGTCAACATTACAGGCCGCAGGCGCGTCACACCGGCCTCAGCGGCAGCAGAAAAGAAGTCCAGTCCCTTCTGCTGCAACTGGCGCGTGTAGGCGAGCAATACTATCGCGTTGTTCACTACCACACCGGCCAGGCTGATAATGCCTATTCCCGTCATGATGATGCCGAAGGGCAAATCGCAGATCAGCAAACCCATCAAAGCGCCGATCAGCGAAAGCACAACCGTGGTCATGATAATCAACGGTATCATAAGCGAGTTGAACTGAATCACCAGGACCATGGTAACCAGCAGAAGAGCGATAGCGAACGCCTTTGAGAGAAACGCCTGCGCTTCATCCTGTTCTTCTTTTTCGCCGGCGTAACGGATTTCGTAGTTGGCTGGTAGTTCCAGCCGGATATTGGGAGCAATGAGATTTGGCCACGATGAGACGAGCAACTCCCGATTGAGAAACTGGAGTTCCTCCTCAGTCAGCATCTCTGGGCCTTGCTCTAGTAACTGCTCAGCTTTTTGTGATAGAGTCGGGTTCGGGAACGCCTCCGCGTGATAAAAAGTCGGTTTTCTGAGTACCTCGTTGAGGGACACAAGGATTTGTTCCCTTTGTTCTTTATCTGATGTCTGCGCCGAGAGCACCGCCGCAAGATTCTCCTGCGGTGCCTTTGACAGGAAGCTCAGCATACCGCCCTTTTCCGATAGCACCTCCCAGATACGTTGGGCCGGACCCGGCGTAGATCCGTTCCTCGCTTCCAGAAGCACGCGGCGCAGCACCTCCCAATCACGCACGTCGCATTCGGCCAGGCGCGCATCCCCGAGGGGATGCAGCCGTCTCTGAACGTCTGACAGCACCTCGGTGCTGAGGCGTCCCTCGGCATCGGCGGTAAGCGTGACAACGCGTTTCTGATTTACTCGATTGACTGTGCCGAATCCGCCCTGGTATTCAAACCTTCCCAGCGAGCTGAGCAGGATCGCCTCGCCGGCGGCGTTTGGAACCTGCAACCGATAGATGTCATCGATGTTGACCCGCTCGGCCAGCGGCAGGCGCACGGTTATGTCGTACTCATCGTTGAACTCACGATAGGTCCCGACCTTGGTTCCGAAGATCGCCATTTTTAAAAAGTTTCCCACAGTAGCGGTGTTGACGCCGAGAAGCATCGCGACGCGACGGTCGACAATAAAGGCCAGTTCCGGACGCGTGGCCTCCAGATCGCTGCGCAAGTTGACAATATTAGGCACATCGGAGATCAATCGCTTGGCCTGCTCGCTGAGGAGTTCGAGTGTTTTGAAGTCTTCTCCAACGACGCGGATCGTGACGGCCGCGCCGGTCGGAGGGCCCTCTTCTTCCTTCTCGACTCGAATCTCCGCGCCCGCGATGTCGGCTATGGCTTTGCGGATCTCAGCGATGATTTCCACGGAAGGTCGCTCTCGCTCGGCGTAGTCATAGAAAACGAGCGTAACATTGGCCAGGTGCGGGCCGCCGGTGCTGGCCATGAGATTCATGTTACCGCCCCCGCCAGATCCCACGTTCGTGATGATGTGCTTTAGCCACGGCCTATATGGTTGGATACGATCCTCGATCAGGCGTGCGATTCGGTCGGTTTCATGAATGTTTGTACCTTGCGGGGCGCGTATGCCGATCATAGCGCGCTCCGGGTCGCCTTCCGGAAAGAACTCCGTGCCCTTGCCGATTTTGCCGTACAAGGTCGCTAAAGCAACCAGCAGGCAGAACGCTAAAAACAAGGTCAGGCCCGGATTATTCAGTCCGGCATGCAGAAACCGACTGTAACCCCGAATGAACCAGTGGTCAGTTTGTCGCCGCGTCGGTGAGCAACTCGCCCAGACAGAACAGATCGCCGGATTAAATACGAGTCCTACGAAGAGTGAGGCCAGCAAGCCGAGGGTCAGGGTGATGGGCAGGTACTTCATGAAATCGCCCATGATCCCCGGCCAGAACATCATCGGCAGAAACGCACAGACCGTGGTGAACGTCGAGGTTGTGATCGGCCAGGCGACCTGCCTGGCCCCGAGTATGGCCGCCTCAACGCGATTATGCCCAAGCTGAAGATGCCGAAAGATGTTCTCCACAATGACAATGGCGTTATCGACCAGCATCCCCAGCACCAGCACAAGGCTGAACAGCACGATCATGTTCATCGTGTAGTCCAGCATCTGGACGAGGAAGAAGGTGATCAACATACTCAGGGGAATTACCATCGCAACAATCGAACTCGGGCGCCAGCCGAGGAACAGCAGCAACACTGCCGTCACCAGAACCAGCGCTGAGAAGATATTATTTTCCAGGTCGGCGACCATGTTACGGACCATCTTCGACATGTCGAAAGTAATATCAAACTTCAACATGCCCTTGGCCTGCTCCTGTGCTTTGTTAATCACCACCTTGATATAATCGGAAACCTCTACGGCGTTGGCTCCAACTCGCTTTGTAATACTCAGCGTGATATTCGGAACACCATTCAGGCGCGAGTAACTGCTACGGTCCTTGAACATATAATTTACTTTGGCGACATCGGACAAATAGATGGGCTTGCCGTCCCGCACAGTCAGCAGCAAATGGTCCACCTCCTCCGGCGTGACGAACTCGGCTGGAATGCGAACGTTGAATTTCGTCCCCTCCGTCTCCAGGCCGCCCGCGGAGATATTGACATTTTCCGATGGAATCAGAGCAAGAATCTCCGGGATCATCAGGTTATACGAGGCCACCCGGTCGGGATCGAACTCTAACCGGACTTCGGGCTCCAAATCACCCATCATCTCCACCTTAAGCACACCGGGCACGGCTTCAAGCACATCCTGCACATCGTCGGCGACCTCCTTGAGCTGGACGGGCGAGACTTCGCCGGAGAGACTTATAAGCATTATAGGCAGCTCGGCGAAGTTGATTTCTTTAATCACCGGCTCCTCGGCGTCCATCGGCAGTTCCCCCTTGGCGAGGTCGACCCGGTCGCGCACGCGCTGCAGGGCTGCTTCGCTGGGTACGTCCGGTGCAAATTCCACGCTGATCAAGGACATACCCTCGGCGCTGCTGGAAGTAATTTCCTCGATACCCCTGATGCCGTTGAGTTCCTTCTCGATCTTCATCGTCACGGAGGTCTCCATATCCTCCGGCGAGACTCCCTCATAGGTTGTAGTGACCAGGATGAAGGGAATGGGGATATCCGGGGCCGCCTCGCGCGGCAGCGTGAGGTAGCTGTAGCCGCCCATGAGGATGATGATAAGGCCCAGTACGGCAACCGTTGTGCGATTTTTAATGGCAAGGTCGGTAAGGAGCATAGCGGCTATTTCCTCTACGGTACGATATTCACCTTCTGTCCCGGTGCGACGAAGCGATGGCCGGCGATGATGAGCTTATCGCCCGGCTCCAAGCCGTGCGTGACTTGCACATGATAACCCCTGATGATGCCGAGTTCGACTTCGCGGCGCTTGGCCAGCGAGGAATTGACAACGTAGACGGCCTTGCTGTCCTCCATCGGGATCACGGCCAGCAGCGGGATCAGGACGGCGTCTTTGAGGATTCGACGCGTCAGGCGGACATGCACGATCTGCCCGCTCCGCAGGAGCCGTTCCTTGTTACCCAGGGTTATCTCCGTTCGCGTGGTTCGGGTTTTTGGGTCGGCCAGCTCGCTAATGAACGTAATTGTTCCTACCAGCGATCTGGCCTGGCCTTTTGTGTCCACAAAGATCTCCGCCTTTTCGCCAATGGCGAAAAAAGCAATGTCGCGTTCGGGAATTTCAACAACTACTTTCACTGTATCGGTATCAACTACCTGGGCCACGGGATTGCCGGTATCGACGAATTCGCCCTCCTCAATGAGCAGATCGTTGAGCACTCCGGTTGTGGGCGCGAAAATGCTGGTACGTTCCAGACGGGCGCGGATTCCTTCGAGACGGGCCTTGCTGATAGCAAGCTGAAAGGTAGCATTATCCAGGTCTCGCTGGGTGGCGGCGTTTCCTTTAGTTAAGTTCGTCATTCGGTCGAACTCGATTTGGTCCCGCTCGGCCTGCGCCTTGGCGCTCTCGAATTCGGGCAGTATGAGGTCCGTATTGAGCTTGATGAGCAGGTCTCCGGCGCTTACTTTGTTGCCCTCCTCCGGAGGAATGCGTTCGACGCGGCCGCTGACCTCGGCAGAAACCGTAACGATCCGGTTTGGCTCGACCACAGCAGGCAGATCGAATGTGTCGGCAAGCTGCGGTTCTGCCGTTACGGTCATGACTGTAACGTTTACCGGCGGCGCTTCGGTTGCGGGAGCTTCCCGTTTTTTCGCCGGCATTTTCATAATTGCGGCTAATACTGCTATCGCAACGAGAATGATGACCGCCTTAATGGCATTCCGACGCAACCAGTTATTATTTGTCTTACCCTTTTTAGTCGATTTATCACCCATCGGCTGTACCTTTATTTAATATAAATGGCTACTCGACAATATGAGCCATCGTTGATATATACATTATAACATCGAGGCCGGCAAAAATCAAGACGGAGGACACAAGAAATGTAAAGTTAACGTTTCTCAGTTATTCTGTTGCTTTCTACATCAATAAACAGGCGGCCTTATGCTCACACACAAGGCCGCCCGTCAAAAACAAATGCAGGGACTATATCTATGCAATCACGCAATCGAACGATGGGATCCCATCAATACAGATGGCTACCAATCGCGTACAACGATTCCATCTTTACCCACTAAATACCGCTCCGAGTTTCTGACCATTAGATTGTACACTTTGCCGATGCAAGGCAATGCTCTTTTTACAACACGATTGACAGTGATCGGGCCCTCTAAAGAGACGAGTTTCGAGCCG
>DAOVMB010000357.1 GCA_030630905.1 Sedimentisphaerales bacterium | reverse complement strand
TACCTTATGGGTGTCGGCACACCTGCGGATATCATTGCCGCTGTCTTGGCCGGCATTGATATGTTCGACTGTGTCCTGCCGACAAGAAACGGGCGAAATGCCTTTGCTTTTACTGAAAACGGCCCTCTTCGGCTGAGAAATAACGCACATATCAATGACACCAGGCCAATCGAAGCTGGCTGCGACTGTTATTGCTGCAGAAATTTCAGCCGGGGCACATTGAGACATTTCTTTAATTCGGGAGAGATGCTCGGGCCGATATTGGTATCTGTGCATAACCTTACTTTTTACCAAAGACTTATGACCAAAATAAGGCAGGCCATAAAAAGAAATAAATTAGCCGACCTGGCGAAAGAATTGATTATTAACTATTGATTATTGGTTATTGATAAAAAGATAAAAAGTCGTTAGTATTCCCGGTTTAGCCGGTGGTTACTCCGCCGGTTATATCAATACGGAATACGATATATGAATTATGAAGGGAAAATAAAGATGAGCAATATATGGATATTAGCCCAAACAGACAGCAGCGATGCTCCATCGGGCATTTCTTCTCAGCCGATAAACTCGGAACAGCAGACGACAACGACCACACAATCCGATTCCGATGCACCGGCCGAAACTCAAAAGCGCAGTCCTTTTGGGGGCACTCAATTAATCTTTCTCGGTTTGATGTTCGTCCTTATGTACATGATTCTTTTTAGAGGGCCTCGCAAGAAACAGCAGCAACATAAACAAATGGTGCAATCATTGGCAAAAAACGATAAAATACAGACAATTGGCGGGATTATCGGAACCGTTGTCGATATTAAGGAAGATGAGATTACGCTGAAAATTGACGAGTCGAATAATACGAAAATAAAGATTCTCCGTTCAGCAATCGGCAAAAATATGTCGAAAGATAAGAATTAGTCATTAATGCTTAGCCGGCTGTTTCACAGCCGTTAAAGCGATACGCAATACGATATTTGAGGGAAGTTATGAGTAAGAATCTGACGCCGAAAATTGTTTTAATCATTGTTTTAGTCGTTCTTGCAGTCTGGACTTTGTATCCGCCGAATAAGACCTTAAAGCCCGGAATAGACCTGGCCGGCGGTACGAGTCTTATCTATGAAATTGACACACACGGTCTCAAAGAAGCAGAAAAGAAAGATTTATCGCAGAAATTAATAACCGTTCTGCGAAGGCGAATAGATCCTGCCAACATCCAAAATCTTATATGGCGACCTCAGGGAAGCACCCGCTTCGAGATACAAATGCCCTTAGCAAGTGCAGAAGCACGCCAAAAACGCCAGAACTACGAGAAAGCCGAGACAGACCTGCTCGATAAAAACGTTAGCGCCGCTAAAATCATGCGTTCTCTCAAAAAGCCCGCCGAAGAGAGAACCGAACTCTTTAAGGAGTTCGCACAGGAAGATCCTAACAGACTGGCAATTCTTGATACTCTGGCCACAGTGAATGATGAGCGTCAGGAGTTGAAAGACAAAAGGGATACCCTCTACGGCGACCGCGAAGCCACAGAAGCGAAGATGTCATCGGCCGGACTTGACCTCGATAAAATCAACGAAAATATAAGTAATTGGGCCGGGCTAAACGACCAGGAGCTATCCGAATCGATAGGAGTATTCACTGACGTCAACGACAATCGCGATATGCTGACGGGATATGTTAAGAACTACGTCGAGTGGTCCGGAGTTTCAGATCAGTTTCTGGAGAAAAACGCCGAGTACAAAGAGGCAAGAAAAACCATCGATCAATTAAACCTTACTAAAGATCAGTTGGACTTCTGCCTTGAAATGCCCGAAAAGTCGTCGAAACGCAGAGTCCAGATCGAAAAGCTCACAACTAATTTCCCTGACCGGGTAGATGAAATTAACAGGGTAGTTACAGCATTCGACGAGTACCGCCCTTTTAGAGGCAGACTCGACGATCCCAAGGATCTGCAGCGAATGCTAAAAGGTGCCGGAATACTGGAGTTTAGAATACTTCCCACGCAGGGACACCCTGAAGTTGACATGGACGAGATGGCCGGCTATGTCGATAAACTCAAGGAAATGGGGCCGAGAGCCGCTTCAGACACTCAGTATGTATGGTGCGAAATAGAGAATTTCGAAGAATGGAGGGGGGCAGACAGGGAAGGCCGACCTTCAATTACTGAGGCATTTGGCGACAAATACTATGTCCTTGCCAGCAACAAGACGGATGAATCGATGCTGCATAGCCCCGGTAAAAAAGAGTGGAAACTGGAAAGATCCTATCCGACAACCGATAATATGGGGCGAAGGGCGATTGGTTTTCTGCTGGATGACAGAGGTGGAAATAAATTCTTTAAAGTGACCGGAAAGAACCTCGATCGGCCGTTATGTATCCTGCTTGACGAAATCGCAATATCGGCACCGACTATCGAAAGCAAAATTCGCAGGCAAGGCCAAATAACAGGCACTTACACTCAAATAGCAGTTGAAGACATGGTTAACAAACTAAACGCCGGTTCTTTGCCTGCAAGACTTATAGAACAACCCATTTCCGTTAATACGATTGGCCCGTCCATCGGCGCCGACAATCGTGATCAGGGCATTAAAGCAGGTTTGATCGGCCTTGTAGCGGTCATTATATGTATGATGGTTTACTATTGCCTGGCCGGCTCGATCGCAGACGTGGCGTTGCTTTTGAATATACTCTTTGTCCTGGCAATAATGGCAGGTGTGCGAGCAACCTTCACGCTGCCCGGCATCGCCGGCATCATACTTACGATCGGTATGAGTGTTGACGCCAATGTCCTCGTATTCGAAAGGATCCGCGAAGAGCAACTGCGAGGCGCATCGCTCAGGATCTCCATCACAAACGGCTACCAGCGAGCCTTCAGAACCATTTTAGACGCGAACTTAACCACGTTTATTACCGCTGCGATTCTATACTGGCGCGCTTCGGAAGAAATCAGGGGCTTTGCGATTGTGCTTATGCTCGGTATCGCATCCAGCATGTTTACCGCTTTGTTCGTAACTCGAGTGATTTTTGATTTTCTCTTGTCGAAGCGAATTATCAAAGATCATTTATTTATGCTCCGTATAATCCACAATCCGAACGTAAACTGGATGCGCTACAGGCCAATCTTCTTCGGCGTATCGAGTTTGCTTATAGTTGGAGGATTACTTGTCTTCTTTACAAGAAACGACTTAGAGAACAATAAGTACGACATTGAATTTACCGGCGGAACCAACATACAGGTCAATCTCAAAGAAGCCCTCGAACGGCAGGAAGTCGAAGAAAGAATTCAGAAAATCGGATCTGATTTGAACAATCCCGGCCTCGTAACGGCAAGCGTTTACAGTATTGGAAAGTCAGGCAAACAGTATGAAATCAGCACAACAGAAACAAACAAAATAGCTGTCACAGTAGCTTTCTCGCCGGCGGGGCAACACTCAGTCAATGAACTAACCTCCGCAATAGAAAACGCTCAGGCGCAGTTTGCCGGCAGGCTCAGTAACCTGCTCGTGACACAGAATACAAACAACGCCGCGGCATTCACAATATCGACAAGCCAGATGAACCAGTCTCTGGTCAAAGATGTGCTGACAATAGCTTTTCCCGATGCCGATATCTCGGAACCCCAGGTCGATGAAATTGTCAATAACGCGATACTGACAGCTTTCGCAGACCAACTGGAAATCCAGCAAAATCTTCAACCCAAAATCATCTCCGAGCAAAAGATATCCGAAGAGCTGATAGACTCTTACCCGGAGCTTATTGATTTTCTGGGAGGCATCAAAATAGAATGTGAAATCCAAAGATCTGCCACTGCCGGGGAAATCATCCAAAGATTCAAGGATTTGCTGTTTAAGCCGGACATGCAAAACCTCACACGATATCCTTACGAAATCCTTGATTCAAGTCTGAATGTCCTGGCCGATCCAAATCAGCCTGTCAAATCCTTTGTTTACGTAAGTGCCGATCCCGAAGCAGGTTTTCGTGAACTTT
>DAOVMB010000120.1 GCA_030630905.1 Sedimentisphaerales bacterium | reverse complement strand
TCATGCCGGCACATACTTAGCCAATACTAAGACGCTGGCGTATTTTGGCATAAAGAAAAGCAAGCATATCTTCAGGACAGAAGATGAAACCGAGGTATTAACTCTACTACAAACTGAGGTAAACGCTTGCAGCGAGTTTAGGAGGAGAATCATTAATTTGCTGTGGACATCTCAGAGCCAACCTTGTGATGAATATCAGGGATTGGTTGACAAGATCATCGAAGATATAAACAAAATAACGAGCATTGAGAAAAGGATTTTAGAATATGAAGCTCGCAAATAACATGGTGCTGAAATTATTGGGCATGTTGCTGTTAATTGCAGCGGTTCTGAAGGGCTGGCAATTGCTTACCGAGCCGGTGGCCAATAATGATATTTGGACCTACAGGCCGTTCCTGGTTCTAATGGTCGAATTTGAGCTTGCCTTAGCCATCTGGCTGCTCTCCGGCCTGTTCAAAAAAGCCGCCTGGCTGGTTAGTTTGCTGTGTTTTTCCGCTTTTTCAGCGATTACGCTGTATAAGGGCATCACCGGCGCCGAATCCTGCGGCTGCTTCGGCTCGGTACATGTGAATCCCTGGATAACCCTTTTCGCCATCGACCTGCCCGCAGTGCTAAGTCTATCAATCTTTCGGCCAGGATTGTCATTCCCACCCGCTCTGTCATTCCTGCGAAAGCAGGAATCTATGAAGGCCCTGATTGTCGAATTCCTTACGCCGCTGCCGTCTGCACCGCGATTCGCAATGACCGCTTTCTTAACTATTGCAATCCTCGGCATATCTACACCAATATTGGCCTTCAACGAACCGCCACAGATTACTTCTCGTTACGAGGTGCTCGAACCTAAAACCTGGGTCGGCAAGAAACTGCCGATTCTCGAACATATCGATATCGCCGAATCTTTGAAAAAAGGCACCTGGCTTGTTCTGCTCTACCACTACGATTGCACCGATTGTGGCATAGCTATCCCAAAGTACGAGCAAATGGCCCGTGAGTTAGAAGGTAACGAAGATTTCCTGCGAATAGCACTGATAGCGGTTCTGCCATACGGCGAGGGCCCGGCAAGTGAGAATTGTCCCTGCACTCTCGGCCGACTGGCCGAGACAAAGGAATGGTTTGTTACAACACCTGCGGTTGCATTACTAACTGACGGTAATGTTACATCCGCCCGGGAAGAAAAAGCACCGGATTTTGAAATAATTCTCCAAAATCTAACAAAAATACAGAAAAACAGCAGAAAAATCGCGATTTTTTACACAAACATTTCACCTAACTTATCCGCTGTATGAAAGGAGGTGAGAGTACATGATAGAAGTATTAGATGATTGGTGAAAAAATGTATAAAATTGAGTTGACTTTACATACCATTCAAATTAACATTTTAAAAATAGGGAGATTAGTCATGAAGATGATAATGACGGCTTCGATTTTAATACTGTGCCTGGCCGTGAACCTGCTGGTTAGCGTGGAGTTTGTGCCGGGCGAAATGAGTGTAGTGCAAGCAAGTGAAACTTATGGTGGTGGTTGCTGCGTCGATGATGGTCAGAAGGCCTGCCATGAAACCTGCAGTGAGTCAGGAAATCATAAAACTTGCGTGGGTGCGACGTCCGGCTCTGACGATTGCACAACTCTTGGAAGCGGGGCATGCGGCGATTGCCTAGGGCCCGACTCAGTTTCTCTAACCGGTGTTTGCCCATAATGATCATGAACCTAAATCCAGAACGTTGATCCAGAAAAAAAGGGTAGGTCGTTGTTGACAACGACCTACCCGAATTAAACAACGACATAAATAACCACGGGTGCTAGTCGGAAATCAGAAGGCGTCGGCGAGCGGGTATTCTGCTACTGGCTCCGCTGCAACTGGTGATACGTATACCCGCGCCTGCCCAAACGCACCTGGCTTTTTGCGGCCTATCAGGACTGGCCGGAAAGGAACGTGAGTTCATGCGAACGCTACAGATACTTGAGCCCAAAATTATGCGGGTAGCCATCCGACAGGAAATCTTCGCTCGAAAGAAACGTGCTATGATCATGATCATCGGTTGCATGGAATGCTTATTGTTAGTCAGAGGAATGAGTTGCCCTGAGGTGGCCGGATGGTTTGAGGAGGATGCGCAAAATGAATGATGATCGATATTACAGTCAGATCGACCCGAATCGTAACATCACAAGAACCCTGGTGTTGTCGAGTGTCGTGGCAATACACGCACTGATTTTCTACGGCGGTTCCAGCGCATTTTCTCAGAACATTTCCCCTGAACACAGGGAAATTCTTGAAAAACTCCTGAGTTCATACAACACAATCCCTCCGTATTCCATGCAATATTCATCGGACTCCAAGGTTCTTGACAAGGAGGGGATCACTACAGGGAAAAAAGGGGGATTTTACCGACAGGAAGGCATTATTCGAAAAAGCGACAGGCAAGTTGAAGTCATTTATATAGCCTATATGCCTGAAGAAGAACTGGATGACCTGTATCAGGGGGAAAAGCTTGTCCCGTTCGTCGCCGGCCATACGTATTGGGATCGCGGTGAAAACAGAAAGCTGAGCTATACCGATTCAACACCCGACACACCTGAAGGCAAATATGCTATTGTCTGGCCCGATTTGAAGTTGTCGCTCGATATCTCACCTGACGCAACAGGGTGGTTCGCAGATGGCGTCATCGTCGATGGGCAGCACTTCAGTGAGACATTGCTGAATTCCAATGATCTGACAGTAAAGACTGAAAAAAAACCGTCCGGAGAGAGCGTGCTGCACTTTGAAGGGTCAACCCATTTCGGCCGACTTGAAGTCTGGGTTTCGGATGAAACTCAGCCTCAATTGCAAAGAGCCTCCTTTGTCGCAAGTGCCGAGTTTCTTAAAGAAGCCGAGATGAACAGGATGGATTTCGATATTACCATCCTCGAAAGAACGGAGGTTGACGGAATTTCCATTGTAACAAGAGCAAGAAGGCTAAATACCTTCGAACATTCAGATGGAGTAGCTTACCGTGGCGAACAGATCGTGAACCGCTCAGAAATCGAGTTTAACCCCGATTTTGAAAAAGCCGGGGCATTTGATTTCAACCTTCCCAACGGAACCATTGTCTATCCTTATGCAGGGGGCCCGGTCTATACTGATGATATTGAATTCCTGTGGCAGGATGGTCGGTTGGTGCTCAATATTGATCCCTTAATCGACAGTTCGATTGATGAGCTTCTGAAGTCACCGGCGGCTGCGACTTTTCGTGCGGATTCAGGGAAATCCTCATTGCCTCAGGAGAAAAGTATGCCAGATGTCAAAGGCAAGCTTCCCGAAAAAGACAAGCTTCCCGAACAAACGGCACAAACCGGATCGCGGAGCAAGCATGATCTGGTTATCATCCCTGTTATCATCTTTGTGCTCGTGGTTATCGGAGCGGGCATTGCTCTATTTCGATATCGAGTCAAAAATGATTCTGGGGATCAAACTTCAAGACCTTTGTCGTAGCCATCTCACCAGGGGGTGATGTTGTAGTCTACTATATTTAATTGACAGGTTTTGAAATGACGCAGAAAAAACTGAATATCATCTTACTCACAGCTGCCATCATCGGCAACCCACACCGGACACTCCATGCGTATGCCGAGAATGCACCTCATGTGCACTCCGATCACGGAACACGCGCGCATTCCGACAAGCAATCAGACGAAACGCCCCAGATCAACCTGAGGACAGATGAAGACAAGTCGCCAAAAATATTCTGTGGGGTTTCATGCCTGACGGCAGTATTCAGGCTTCATGGAATATCAGTCAAATTGGAGGATATCGCCACACCCGAGTATGTTGGTATTCCGAAAGGAAGTTCGCTACAGCAGTTGATAACATGCGCGCGGGATCACGGCATGCATGCAATTGCACTGAAAAACATCACTCCACAATTCATGAAGGATTTACCTTACCCGATAATACTGCACGTCAAGCGGCAAGTGACCTCAAAAAAATTCGATCATTATGAACTCTATATGGGCAGCCAGGACGGGAAGGCGATTCTGTTTGACCCACCAAATCCGCCGAAACTGGAGAACTTCGGGATTCTCCTGTCCCGTATGAGTGGCAAGGGACTGGTATTGTCAAACAACCAGATTGATCTGGGCTGGAATATTGCTAGTAGGCGGTTACAGCTAATGGCATATGGAATTCTGGCCATGTTGGCCGTTATAGGATTACGGTTTTGGATTGGCAAGTATCATCCCCCTCCGACAGATGCTTCGTTGTTAAAGATTATATCTGGATCCGTTGGAAAAGCAGTTGGTTTGCTATGCATCTCAATATGCGTAAGTAGCCTTTATCATACTTTAACCAACGAAGGTTTTTTTGCAGAATCTGGCGCAACAGCGAGTATTAAGAAGGCATATGAGACGAGTTTCCTACCGAAAATCAGTGTAGCGGATGTTCGCTATTTGTTAAAACAAGATAGAGACTGTTTGTTGATAGATGCTCGCTTCGCAAGCGACTACGCCAGTGGGCATATTGATGGCGCAATCAATATCCCGATGAACAGCTCCTCGGAAAAACGACAAAGCACGCTTAAGGGGATAGGCAAGTCAAAGCAGATAGTAGTGTATTGTCAAAGTGCTAGCTGTAAATTTGCCGAGAAAGTAGCGATAAAGCTGATGGACGACGGTTTTTCTGATATTTCCATATTCAAAGGCGGCTGGCAGGAATGGGTGGCCAAGAACGGCAGGAAAAAGGAAAAACAGATATGAAATTCGATAGACTAAAAAAACAGCAATTATTTTCAGGTTTTATAGTGGTTGTACGATTAGCTCTCGGCTGCCTTTTCCTGTGGAGCAGTTTACCGAAAATACGTCAGCCGTATGATTTCCTTTCCAGTGTATATAACTACGAGCTCGTCGGTCCTAAGCTTGGAGTTTTGGTAGCTATGACACTTCCCTGGGCGGAATTATTGGTCGGCGTATGTTTGGTTGGCGGGATTTTTGTTAGCGGTGCACTGTTGGCCAGTATCGGAATGGCTGCGATGTTCACATTCGTTCTGGCATCCGTCCTTTATCGGGGTCTCGAGATTAGCTGCGGCTGCTTTAGCGCTTCCGGTGCGGGAGCTATAGGCTATTCCACACTGATTCGTGCATGTGCTATATTGCTGTTCAGTATCGCCGCATATATTGGTGTGGTTATCTTTTGTCCCAACCAGGTGGAGAAACGGAGAAAAATACTCAGCCTGGAAGTATAATAACCGCTGCTATAAGCAAACTGCGCCTAAAACCATCAGTTAAATCTCTTCCCAAAATCCCCTTAGAGCTGACGGCCAGAAGCGTTTTTAAGTAAGTGCCAGGAAGTACGCATTTTTACAAATTTCTATTCACTTTTCCTCATTCATACGGATTCTGATTAATTTTCATGTGGTATGCTTTCTACTACATAGCAGATCGAACAAACAAAAGTTGCTGAGGTGTAAACCGTTGTCGCCGCCCGAAGCTCCTGCTGGATTTTTGATTTTTTTCGCCATCGGGCAGACGCGTATCTTCTCATCCCGATAGTAGTAGTCGTACAGGACATTTATCCAACGGCCTGCGCCGCTTGTGCGTCTGGGAAAGAAGCCGTTGTTGTCCTCGGTATACATTGCAAAGATAGTGGCCCATTCTTTGAGGTGAGCCTGGCAAATAACCGATTTTGCTTGTTTCTTTACCCGCTGCAGCGCCGGCATCAGTATCGCCATCAACAACGCAATGATAGCGATTACGACCAGAAGCTCTATTAACGTGAAGCCTTTTTGTTTGCGCATGATACGTTCTTCTCCTTCCCTCTCAAAAACGTTTTCCAATAATTAACCGGCACAGGTAAACGCACTTACGGCTGCGACTGTGCCGTCTACACTCTACCTCAACGCCGCCGGGCCCCGTAAGGCATATTGGCACCCTCGGATATCCTCATTGCCGGGCTGTAAATCCCTTTTGTAATCGCTCAAGGGTATTTTAACAGTGTCGGGCAACACACCCGACATCAAATGCCAAATCTCTAAGCTTAATCTACATTATAACACGTTGCAGTTGTAATTCAGACAAGTAACTTCCCTTTTCTTGGTTCCTGTTTACTTTCTCTTACTTGGCTCTTCGGTCTCGCTCGCCCCACTATTAATAAATGCCAAAATCCTCTGACAAACCTGTGCCCTGCCAGGCACACAGACAAACGGGCCCCATACCGAATCAATCATTATAAGCCCCGAATTCGTATGTGCTTCTTAACTAACTTGACCTCGTATCAATGCTGCTTACGGCTGCGGCCATAGTCCATATGTAGCGGGGCGGTTTCAGCAGCGAAGCAATTTATCTGGGCAGATACAGCCGGATATCGTCAAAGTACATCAGACCCAAACCACCAGGCTGTGGGTTGTCCGCGCCGCCAAAGCCAATAGACATCTTATCGACATCAGTCAGAACCACACCGGCGTTACTGAAGTCCGTTAGAGGAATATTCCATTCCGTCCAGATGTCTATCAGAGGTGCATTGGGGTCGTCGTGGTACACCGTCGCTGCCGTGCCGTTGCCATCTCCCACAGTTACATACATCGGCTCAGCCTCATTACTGAGCATGCCGACGTCCTGGTCGGTCCACTGCGGACCAACACTGGCGTCGGGGAAGCTGACACTGGAGAATTTGGCCTCACACGTCGCATCAGTGTTATGGCTGGTCAGCGCTAAGCCTATGTACACGGGCATATCCATGCGGACTTGCACCAAATTAAAATTCGTCCACGTCGTGCCGTCCGCTGAATAAAACGCCCTGACAAGCCCACCTGTTGTACGCTCTAATCTGACCCACTGAGGAGCGGTAATGCCCTCGGCGAAATACCTGCTTGTGGTGCCGCCGGCAGTGTTACGATACTGGAACCGGACCCCGTTTTCAGGGGTAACGAGCACTGCGGCGTTGGCCGAGTCCGCCTCAAGCGTATCACGAATCATCACGCCGGCCTTGGCCCACGGGTCCGTGTTCTCCAGGCTCTCGACTTTGGCTATAATCGCCCCGGCGCCGGAGAGCTCCTTGTAGGCGAAGTGGAACTCATCAGCGATGCTCCAGATATCGGTGCCTGAGGCGGTCATCGTGTAGGTGCCAGGCGGCTCCTCTACG
>DAOVMB010000338.1 GCA_030630905.1 Sedimentisphaerales bacterium | reverse complement strand
TCAGGCCGGAGCCGCCGGCGGCGTTTTCGGCGTTGACTATGACGCAATCAACGCCATGCTCTTTGACAATAAGCCGTAGCTTATCGGCAATGATCCGCCTGCCGGGCCGCCCGACTATGTCACCTATACAGAGAATGTTCAGTTTCATGGTTCGTATTTAGTATGTCGTATGTTGTATGTCGTATGTCGTTTATTTATTCAAGCTTTTTCAGGAGATTTGTAATCATCCGACCAATATGATCCAGTTTTTCAAGCAACATAGTTTCCGTGTCTGCTTGTATATACTTCAGTTCCTTTGCAATTGTTATCTGGGTTTCCAGTTCGGCACAACTGCCGAGAGTTACGTACAGGAATTGTCTGTATTCTTTATTATGATACCTTTTAAAACCTTCTGCTATATTTGAGGGTATCGAAATTGCCGACCGTTTCATTTGACTTATGATGCCATATATCTCTTGTTTTGGGAATCTTTCTGTAAATTTATAGATATCTTTGACCAGGTCGATTCCCAAATTCCAGATATTTAAATCCCTATAAGTTTCTATTTTCTTTGCCATATTACTTTATGCATTTACGATATACGACATACCACATACGACATACGATATACGAAATACGACATACGAGCCTATTTAGCGTATTCGACGCAGCGTACTTCTCGCAGCAGTGTTACCTGGATCTCGCCGGGATAGGTCATTTCGTTCTCGACCTTGTTGGCGATATCACGGGCAATTTTCATGGCCGATTCGTCGTCAATTTCTTCGGCACAAACGATGACCCGGATTTCCCGCCCGGCCTGAATGGCGTATGCGTTTTCAACACCCTTGAAGCCGCCGGCAATCTCTTCGAGTTGTTCCAGCCGTTTGATATATCTTTCGAGCGTTTCTCTCCGTGCGCCGGGGCGCGAAGCACTGATTGCATCGGCGGCGGCGACCAGCGGAGTATAAGGATTATCCGGCGGAATGTCGCCGTGGTGCCCTGCGACGGCATTAAGAACAACCGGCGATTCATTGAAGCGTTTGAGATAATTCATGCCTATAGTCGGGTGGTTGCCTTCGACGTCATGGTCGATTGCCTTGCCGATGTCATGCAGCAGTCCGGCACGCCTTGCCAGCGAGCCGTCCAGGCCAAGCTCATCGGCCATGACCTGAGACAGAAAAGCCACCTCGACACTGTGTCGCAGGACGTTCTGGCCGTAACTTGTCCTGTAGCTCAAAGCACCCAGCAAACTAATTATCTTGTTGTTCAATCCCCGGATATTGGTCTCGACGGTGGCTTCTTTGCCAATCTGCAACAGCTTATGGTTGACGTCCTTTTTGGTCTGAGTGACAAGCTCTTCGATCCGGGAAGGATGTATTCGTCCATCCTGTATGAGCCGCTCCATCGAGAGGCGGGCGACCTCGCGTCTGACGGGATTAAAACCGCTGACGACAATCATCCCGGGGGTATCATCGACAATGACATCGACGCCGGTGGCCTTCTCAAAAGCACGAATATTGCGGCCCTCCCTGCCGATGATTCTTCCCTTCATATCGTCATTGGGTATCTCGACGGTCGAGACGGTTGCCTCGCAGGTCTGCTCGGCGGCATAACGCTGAATGGCAGAACTGATGATTTCCCGGCTCTTTTCGTCGGCGGTTTCATTGGTTTCTTCAACTTTGCGCTGAATCAATGTCGACATTTCGTGCTCGCATTCGTCTTCGAGACGCTTCAGGAGCAGTTCTGTGGCTTCCTCAATATTCATCGCGGTGATTTTCAGCAGTTGGTTCTTCTGCTGCGCCATCAAGACAGAAAGCTGTTTTTCCTTAAGGCCGATATTATGCACTCTTCTGTCGATTTCCTTTTGCTGCTGCTTCAACGCCTTTTCACGCTGCTGAAGCATTTCATTCTGACGATCAAGTCCATCCTCGCGTTTGGTCAACCGCATTTCAGTTTCGTGCAAATCGGCACGCGTCTTATTGGCCTCGGCTGCGAATTCCTCTCGTTTCTTGATAGTTTCCGCCGCTGCATCGATCTGGGCGGACTTAATTATATTCTCCGCTTCCCTTTTGGCACCTTCGACCTGTCGTTGCAGATCCTGTTTCAACGTTTTAGCCTTCGCCCTGGCAATGACCTGGCTGACCATTGCCGTCAGAGCTATCCCCAGAAAAAACGCGATAATGGAGACCATAGTATAGGGCAGCAGACTTTGCATCAGTATGGCATTCATAACATTCTACCTTTCCCTTGTACTTTAAACGACTGTTAAAACATCGCTCAATTGGAAAGACTATGGGCTACCCGGCAGGAAAGCCGCAAAGAAATGGTTGTGAGTTACGAAATCCTTTTCGCCCGAGCGCAAAATCAGCTACTTAGTGCCAAAATATCCTCTAAACGTGGTAATTCAGGCATCAAGAGAATTATTTGTTCCCCGTAATTTGCCGATTTTTTGCTCAAAACTAACACTCCCTCGCGTATAAGCGAACGCTTTTTCAAGCATATTTCATCTCACGCTAAATTCACTTTTTAGCACCAAATAAGAGGTCCTGAATTAACATTGTCATTCAGAACTCGTAACCGGCGATAAAAGCGTCTTTGCAACTTAAATACCTTGGAAGGAGAAGCTTACAAGCTTTCTCCTTTGTATGTGCCCCTTTACATAGTAACAATAAAACTTCAAAGAAAAACGGGACACTTCCATAATCTCGTTCGTCAACTGTTGCTTACTTTATTCTATGATAGACCCTTTATAAAAATTGGTCAAGAAAAAAATCTGTGAATTGCCTATTTTGTGGCTACCGGCATTCCGGAGAATAAAAAATATACTAAAATAGACATTCAGTTCCTTGAAATTACAATGAATATTCCCATAAGTGCTTTATCCACATGAAATAAAAGATTCTGGTTATTCTAATCGATTATAATAGCTTTT
This sequence comes from Sedimentisphaerales bacterium, assembly GCA_030630905.1. Classification (GTDB taxonomy): domain Bacteria; phylum Planctomycetota; class Phycisphaerae; order Sedimentisphaerales; family Anaerobacaceae; genus JAFGPJ01. The sequence goes on along the minus strand of DAOVMB010000338.1, from coordinate 1,218 downwards.
AGACTTTTCGGAAACAGAAGGCAGGAACTTGAGTCATAAAATTTAACTAATTGCCTCGAATATTTCAAATAAGCCGTTAAAGCCGACGGGAAAGTATGGCTTCTACTGCTTTTAAGGCACATGCCAATAAGAGTAGCTTATAATGTAGTTGTTTATTGGCTTCTATGACTTCTGCAATTAAGGTCCTTAAAAAACACAATATTTTACAATGTTATAAATTATAGATTATTGCGTAGAATTGAATGTGCCGTTAGAATTGGCAGGAATGGAGAAAGATATAGACCTTAATAAAATTGTTAGGCAGCACATTGAGATGGAGCGGTTTTTCACCGGCTTTGCTCTCAAAGGCAGGTCTGAAACACTCGAAACACAAAATCAGGAGGATATTATGGCTGTCGCCGAGAAAAACGCCGAGCTTGAGAAAATCGCTGGGCAAGTAAATCAATGCCGCAAGTGCGAGCTGGGATCGTTGCGGACAAACACCGTGCCCGGCGAAGGCAACCCGAACGCCCGTATAATGTTCGTTGGGGAAGCACCCGGCGCCGATGAAGATGCACAAGGCCGACCGTTTGTCGGCAGGGCCGGCCAGCTATTGGGCAAGATTATCGAAGCCTGCGGATTGAAACGAAGCGATGTCTTTATAGGCAATATATTGAAGTGCCGCCCGCCCGAGAATCGCGATCCTCGGCCCGACGAAATAATAAGCTGTCTGCCCTACCTGCAAAAGCAAATTGAGATAATCGATCCTGAGATTATCGTAGCTCTTGGCGCTCACGCCGCCAGGACACTGTTAAACACGACCAAGCCGATAGGACAACTGCGTGGCCAGTTCCACGAGTATTACGCCGGAATCGGCAGACCGCCTGTGAAACTAATGGCTACCTATCACACCGCCTATCTGCTGAGAAATTACTCGCAGGAGAACCGTAGAAAGGTCTGGGAGGATATGAAAAAGGTTCTCGCCGAACTCGATCTGCCAATACCGTAGTGAAATGTTCATATGATCCCAGGTCCTTGAATAACACCAATTATTTCTTTATCGTACGCGAATGGCTCAATTCACATGGCCGGTATTTGAGAACGTCATTGAACTGTCTTTGCTTCAATTCCGTCAATGGCAGTTCCGGATTTCATTCTCCATAGGCCGATAACAACAGGGCCTATGCCGAACTTATTAGCATAGGCCCCGCCCTTCGACTTCGCTCAGGGTGAAGAAAG
>DAOVMB010000091.1 GCA_030630905.1 Sedimentisphaerales bacterium | reverse complement strand
CCAGCGGTTCCCAGCCGTTCCCAACGGTTCCCAATGGTTCCGTTTGGGTCCGGGCGGCCTCTATGGGTTATTTCCCGACGTCTGTCAGTATTTTGACGTCATTTCCGAAGGTATCCAGCGCGGCCAGGTGTTTTTCGCTGATGGTCGCCTCCATTCGGACGCTGCTTCCGCTGTATTCCTGGCCTGTGGTGCGTGCGTGGTGGGCGAGGTACTGCATCAGTCGCCCGTTGGCGCAATCGGCCTCGATTGTAACGCTGACCCGTCGGCCCTGGATCTTCAGCAGGACCGCTTCGACGACCTCGCCGGCGTTTTCGCCGGTGGCGGCGGAGGTGAAGACCGCGCGGGGGTACTTGCCGGCAAGTACCGTTCGGATGGTCGGGTCGTTTATCCGGTCAGTCTTGTTCAGCAGGAGCAGTTGGTCCTTTTGCTCGCAGCCGAGTTCGCCCAGGACGGTATCGACGGCCTGTATCTGCTGCACGACTCGCGGGGCGGATGCGTCGGCGACGTGCAGCAGCAGGTCCGCGCCGATTGCTTCCTCGAACGTCGCTCGGAAGGAGGCGATGAGGTGGTGGGGCAGCCGGCTTATGAAACCGACCGTATCGCTCAGCAGGGCGACCTGTCCGTCGCCGAGGTTCCATCGTCGCGTGCGAGTGTCGAGCGTGGCGAAGAGTTGGTCCGCCACGCCGACGCCTGCGCCGGTCAGGAGGTTCATCATCGTGCTCTTTCCGGCATTGGTGTACCCGACGATGCTGATGAGGAAATTTCCCTGCCGGTTCCGCACGGCCCGCTGTTTGCGTTTGTCTATCTCGGCGATACGGACACCGATATGCGCACAGCCGCGGCAGCAGGCATGTTCGCAGCCGGTGCGCTCTGGGGTTTTCGCACCGCCGAGGAACTGACTGCGAACGGAGCAAGAGCACTCATGGAAACTCCGCAGGAAGTCGTAAATCTGTTCGACGGAAAAAAGTAAGCTTATCGCGGGTGAAGCATATCAAAGTGAAACGATGAGAGTTGGTATTTTATGGAAAGATTGTGAAATGGTTCGACGAGAAATTTTATTATTGATTTTACTTTGCGGTTGTGTTGTATCGCTCGCTCAGGATAAGCAGGCGGCGGAGAATTCGGCAGGGCGGTGGGAAGAAACGATCCGCCAATTCGAGCAGTGGGACAGGAAGAATACATTCCCTTCGAATGCGGTGTTGTTTGTGGGCAGTTCGAGCATCCGGCTGTGGCCGACGTGCGAGTGTTTCGGGGAATTTGCCGTACTTAACCGCGGGTTCGGCGGCTCTCAAATTTCGGATGTTAATTGTTTTGCCGGTCGAATTGTGCTGCGTTACGAGCCGAAGGTGATTGTATTTTACGCCGGTGATAACGACGTCGCGGCAGGCAAGAATGCCCGGCGTGTGTTTGACGACTATAAGAAATTCGTAAAGCTGGTCCACGCCGGGCTGCCGGGAACCCGGATTATTTATGTGGGTATAAAACCGAGCCGGAGCCGATGGTCTCTCTGGCCCGTGATGAACGAAGCGAACATGATGATTAAGGATTTTTCCGGGAACGATGGCCGGCTGTTTTATTTTGATTCAGCCACGCCGCTGTTAAGCAGCGACGGCAAACCAAGCGTCGAATTCTTTCTGAAAGACCAACTGCATCTGAACGACAAAGGATACGAAGTGTGGACCAAACTGCTACGGCCGATTATCGAAAAAGCGTTTAAGGCAAATAAGAAGAGGCGGTAAACTTATGTTGTGGGCGGCTGCTTAAAGCGAAGCTTTGGGTGATTTGACCGAATTAGTAACTTGCGTCGAGAATCGAACTGAATAATGATTCGAAATTTAGCTTGACGTTAGCGGTTCGAAGGCGTAGTATTCAAAGTGAGTTCTCCATTGCGTATTTAGCGGTTTTTAAGGTGCCTGGCTATATGAACTTGATTCATCGAAAAACAGTTCTTCTAATAGCATCGTTGCTCACCGTTTATTTTGTAGGCGGTTGCGGTGGGCAGGACCGAGCTGGCAGGGGGGGGCAGGATTTTGCATCCACGGCAGAATTGGGCGCCACAATCGGCTCATTAGTTAAGGTAATAGCTCCTGAACCGGTTCCCATCGAAGGATTCGGCCTGGTAGTGGGGCTTGGAAGTGCCGGTTCTGCAGAATGCCCGCCACAGATAAGGGCATATCTTAGACAATATATTCTAAGGCAATTACCCGCGAACAGCGGGCTGGAGGTCGATAAATTCATCGACAATCCCGATACTGCAGTAGTCACGGTCGAGGGGGTAATGCCGGCAATGGCTTCGAAAAACCAGTACTTCGACGTTAGAGTAACAGCATTGCCGAGCACACAGACAACTTCTCTTGATGGCGGTCGGCTCTATACGGCCGAACTGAAGATGTTGGGAAGTTTCGGCATAAAGACAAGAATTTTGGCTGATGCGGAAGGGCCGGTCTATATAGACAAAATCAACGATTCCCGAATCAATAAAAAGACCGGACATATCCTGGCCGGCGGAAAGGTTCTTGATGAGTACAAGATTATTCTCTCGCTCCGCAAGCCCGATTATGGAATGGCAAACCGGATCCGCAACCGCATAAACGGGCGTTTTGGCGATGCCGCAGCAAAGGCTGTTTTATCCGACAGGGTCGAATTGATCGTGCCGCCTAAATATAGAGAGCAGAGACAGAGATTTATTTCAATAGTCGCGGCATTGTATCTTACGCAGGAACCGGCAATTATCAGCAAAAGAATAACGGCTTATGTAGAAAGACTTTCCAGTTCCGAAGACAAGTATTCGAGCGAGGTTGCTCTTGAGGCCATCGGCAATGAATGCCTGGACGAACTCGGTGTTTTGCTGGAATCATCCGATGACAGGACCCGGTTGCACGCGGGCAGATGTATGCTCAACCTCGGTAGTAACGCCGGCCTGGTGGCTCTCAGGCGGATCGCACAGGAAAAAGAATCGGCTTACAGAGTAGAAGCTCTGGAGTCAATTACCATCGGAGCAAAGCGGAACGATGCGGTCTCGATCTCACGGAAACTGCTACGTGACGATGATTTTCAGATCAGGTTGGCTGCGTACGAGCAATTGCGGAAATTGGACGATGTTGCTATAATGCAGGAATTCATTGGGCGTAATTTTTATCTGGAACGAGTTTCACAAACCGAACTCAAGACAGTGTTTGTCTCCCGCAGCGGGCAGCCGCGTTTTGTGCTGTTCGGTGCGCCAATCTATTGCAAAGGCAATATTTTCGTGCAGTCAGGCAACGGTGACGTCATCATCAACGCCCCATCCGGCCAGAAATATGTCAACATCATCCGCAAACATCCGAAACGCCCCAGTGTCATAACACAATTGAAAAGCTCCTTTGAACTCTCCGATATTATCAGAACACTCTGTGAAGAGCCTATTGAAGAGGGTGAGAAGGGACGCGGCGGCCTGGGTGTCTCATATACAGATGCGGCAGTCCTTTTGAAACAGATGTGTGACAAGGGTGTCGTGGGAGCGGAATTTCATGCCGGGATCATGCCAAAAATCGACCTAAATATCAAGAAATGACAAACCTTCGGCCGATAACAATATTGCGTAATTGGATTGATAAGCTTGGCTCGAGTTTTTTAGGAATAGTTACCGGACGTTAACACCAGGAATAATAGATGAGACTTGAAAAGGTTATACTAAACGGATTTAAGAGTTTTGCCGACAAGACGGAATTTGTTTTCGATTCACCTATAACAGCCATTGTGGGACCCAACGGATGCGGCAAGAGCAACGTTGTCGATGCGGTAAAGTGGGTCCTCGGTGAGCAAAGCGTCAAGAGTCTGCGAAGCGGGCAAATGGCGGATGTAATATTCGGAGGCAGCACCAGCAGAAAACCTCTGGGTGCGGCTGAAGTCAGCCTGGTTATGTCAAATTCCGAAGGCGTCGGAGCGCGACAGCTCCCGATTGAGGCTGACGAGGTGCAAATAACAAGAAAGATATATAAAAGCGGGGAGAGCGAGTACCGGATAAACAATAAAATCTGCCGGCTTAAAGATGTTCGCGAACTGTTTATGGACACCGGCGTTAGCGCCAAGGCCTATTCGATTCTTGAACAGGGACAGATTGAGTATTTGGTAAGTGCGTCGAAAACGGACAGGAGATTTATATTTGAAGAAGCCGCCGGCATAAGCAAGTACAAGGCGCATAAAAAAGAAGCACTTCGCAAGCTGGAACGAACCGAACAAAACCTGCTCCGGCTTGCGGATATTTTAGGCGAAGTCGGCAAACGGCTGCGGAGCGTGAAACTCCAGGCGGGTAAGGCGAGAAACTATCTGCAATATACACAAAGGCTCAAAGAGCTACAGGTGAATTACTCGCTGGTCGAATATGCAAAGCATCGAACGCAGATAAGTCGGAAGCAGGAGGCTCTCGGTCAGGTGACCGAGCAATTCGAGACCCTGTCGGCCGAAGTAGCTAAAGAAGACACTTTGCTAAGCAGGCTGGGTGAGGAAATAATCGAAACCGAGCACAAGCTAAGCAGCACCGGAAACAGCCTTGTCTCGGTTCAGAGCAAAATCGAGCAGAAGCTTCAACGAATCGACTTTTTGCGGGCGAGGGTTACAGAGCTGCAGGAAAGAAAGCAATCGGCGGCGGAAAAAATTAAAAAGCTGCGGGAGCAGATGGGCGTCTTTGAGGGAAATTCCGCCAGGTACAAGACCGAGTCGGCGAGATGTGAGAAGATGCTCGAAGAGAAAAGCCGCAACGTCGAGCAGATCGAGGCATCTATCCGGAAAGTGAACGCCGAATGTACCTCGCTCGAAGCACAGCTTGAAGATGAGAAGTCAGGAATCATCGATATAGTCAGAAGGACCGCTCAGCTTCATAACGAGGTCCAGAGCATTTCGGTTTTTCGCAGCAATTTATCCAGCCAGAAAGACCGTCTTGCCGGTCGTGCTCAGACAGCCCGTGCCGAATTGGAGGAACTGCTGACTGAAAAAGCACAGCACAGCGCTCGTTTGGGTGATATTGAAAAAGTGCTGAGCGACTTAAATAACAGCCTGGAATCCAAACGCAAAAATTCCGAAGAGATTGAGGAGTCTTTGGCCGGGGACAACAAGCGGCTGGCCCACAGCAAAGAGGCGAGAAGTGCGCTGAACAGCGAGTTAACGATTTTGACTGATATGGAAAAACGCCGTGAGGGTCTTAAGCCGGGAGTCAAGAGCATCCTGCAAAATCGGTCGGTTGAAAATAACAGGTTCGATTATGTCGAAGGGATGCTGGCGGATATAATAGGGGCCGACGTTGAATACGCCAACGCTGTTGAGGCCGTCCTTGAGGGCCAGACCGATGCCCTGGTGACTAACAGCACGAGCAGAATGCTGGCTGATAGCGAACAAATCCAAGCTCTTGACGGCAGGGTGAATTTCGTATGCCTTGATAAAACCGAGCCGTTCGTGGACAGCAACGATTTGTCAAAATACGAATGTGTGAAAGGCAGGCTCGTCGAGTTCGTCAAATTCGACGGCAAGTACGCGCCATTGGCATGGAAATTGCTCGGCAAGACGCTGGTTGTTGATTCTCTCAATGAGGCTGCCGAACTGGCCGACCGCGAGGCAAAAGGTTACAAGTGTGTCACTTTGGAGGGCGAATTCGTAAGCTCCGACGGGGTGATAAAACTCGGGCCCCTTGGTAAGGCGACAGGTCTGATATCACGCAAAAGCAGGCTGCGTCAACTACAGGATACTATCGCCAATATCACCTCGGAAATAGAAGCGATTGAAAACCAGGTTGAGAAAAACTATCAGACGAAGATTCACCTGGATAAGTTGTGCAAGGAGTTGAGGACTGCGGTCTATGAAGCGAATACCGAACAGATGCAGGTAAGCTCCAAGCTCAGCGTTATAGAACAGAATGTTAAGCGGCTCAAAGAAGAAGAGCCCCTGATCGTAAGTGAAATCGATCTGCTGGCCGAGCAGATAGCCCAGTCGGTACAGAAAGAATATGACTCGAAGCAGAAATTGCACGAGCTGGAGGTTGTGAACAACCAGCGAACCGAGCACATAGAACAGCTTCAAACAAGACATGCAGAACAAAAACAACAACAGCAGGCATTGTCGGACAAGCTAACCGATTTGAAGATTGCCCTCGGGCAGATTACCGAACAAAGCAAGGCATTAAAACAGGCCATCTCCAGTTTGGACAGCCAGGTGCAGGAGAACCGGACGGCCGCCGGCGCCGCCGAGAAGGAAACGGCAAGCTGCGACGAACAATTGACGGACGCTCAGAGGGACATTCTTAACTGCGAAGCATCGGTTTCGGAACTTTTCGTTGAAAAAGAGAAGAACCAGGAGAGCAGCCGGTTGCTGCAAAAAGAAGTACAAAGATTGTTCGAAGAGAGACAGCAAACAGAGAAGCTTATTCGGGTCAAACGAGCTGAGAAAGGCCAAACCGAGCAAAAGACCAATGAGCTTAAGATAGAATTGAGCCAGTTGGAGGTAAGGCAGCAGGACCTGGTTGAGAGGGTCCGGGATGAGTTGCAAATCGAGCTGGCTGATGCCTACAAGGACTACACCGATCAGGAAGTCGATTGGGAGGGAATAAGAGAAGAAATAACCACGCTTCGGGGCAAGATCGAGCGGCTCGGCAATGTAAACGTGGACGCTATCGAAGAGCAGGAAGCTCTCGAAAATCGGCATGAGTTCCTGAGCACCCAGGTCCAGGACCTTAACAGCAGCAGGGGGCAACTCCAGCAGCTAATTAACCGCCTGAACAAAAAGAGCAGAGAGAAATTCCAGGAAACGTTCGAGGAAATAAGGGGACATTTCCAGGAAATCTTCCGCAAGCTGTTCGGCGGAGGCAAAGCGGATGTTATACTCGAGGATGCCGAAGATATTCTCGATGCCGGCATAGAAGTAATAGCCCGCCCGCCCGGCAAAGAAACAAGAAGTATATCGCTGCTGAGCGGCGGCGAAAAATCGATGACGGCGCTGGCGTTGCTGTTTGCGGTGTTCAAGACGAAACCGTCGCCGTTCTGCTTCCTCGACGAGGTTGATGCTGCCCTGGATGAAGCGAATAATGAGCGTTTCAATATGCTGCTGCGGGAATTCCAGAAGGACTCTCAGTTCATAATCATCACACACGCCAAGCGCACAATGAGCATCGCCGATGTGCTGTTCGGTATCACGATGCAGATACGCGGAGTGAGTAAGAAGATAAGCGTACGATTCGGCGAATACGAAGACGAATCCGCCGCCGTGGCGTGATTCGTGTCTCAACCGTTTAGCCCCCAGGCCTGTCCTGGGGGTAAATCTTTGCGATTAAATTCATGCCGTCGTCGTTGTGAACCCCCACCACAGGGGTGGGGGCTAATCGATGGCGTGTCGTTTGACGTATTCGATTCTCTGATTCAAACTCTTTTCGTTGAAGCAAAAGCGTTTGTCAAAACCACGAGTCCAAATTCGTCTGACGGGCTTGTCTTGACAAAGCGCAAACATGGCAACGTTTTTATACCTGCTGACTATCGATTCGATAGATTTCTCACAAGGGCGGGACACTAAATGAATGTGATTCGTGCAAACAGCCAACGCCTCGATCATATGACCGATTCTTTCTGCTTCCTGAAGGATTGCCCGGCGAATAATAGCCTTCTGCTCCGAATTAAATGTGACGGTTGCTGACTTTTGCAAGCTTTTGCTTGCCTTAAGAATCTTCACATCGCCCGGCATGATTTTTCCTTGCCTTATGTAGCCTCGCTTGTCACCCGGCAGCCAACTGCCATAAGTCGTCCATGTCACCATATAACCGGTCATTTCCGTCATCTACTGCTTAGCCCCCAAGCCTGCTTTGGGGGTTACACTCACGAATAAATCTTTGCTCCCGTCGTTTATTACCCCCAGCGCAGGGGTGGGGGCTAATCGGGGGCGTGTTTACAAAAAGACAACTTCTCTGCCGTCAAAAACAGGGCCGTCCTGGCAACACATTTTGTAGGTGGT
>DAOVMB010000479.1 GCA_030630905.1 Sedimentisphaerales bacterium | reverse complement strand
TTTTTTTGCGATAATATATTGTTCATCTCGTGACCTGGATTATAAGGAGCGAAAGAGCTTGGCATCGGAAAATGGCAAAAGGAAGTCACTTCGGGTAGCCCTGATTGCATCAGAGCATACTATCTGTGAGTATTCGATATTCCTGGAGCGTCTACTGATTGGCTTGGCTGATGAGTCGATTCCGGTAGCTTTGATTTGTCCGCCCGGATTTAATCCGGGTACTGCATTTACCGGCGTTGCCGAGGTTGTTAACCATCCGGTTTTTGATTTACCTTTGATGGAGCGTCTGAATACCAGGCTGCTCACTGAGCGGCTTTCTAAATTCGAGCCTACCATTCTCCATTGTTTGTGCGAAAGCAAGGCGTCACTTACAAGGCAATTGGCTCGTCGATTGGATTTACCTTATGTGTTGATGGTCAATTCGCTGCAGAACAAATGGAGCCACCTGTCCGTTTCATCAAAGCATTGTGCGAAAATTATTGTTCCGGCTAAAAGTATCGCTGCTAATATAGCGAGCGTTCATCCCCGCTTTGCCGACCTGATCGAACAGATAAATATAGGGACGTTCACGGCAGAAGGCAGTGAATGTTTTTCTGAGCCTTCCCGGCTTGCGACCATGGTGATGACAGATCCTCTGGATAAGGCCGATGACTTTGAGAATTTGTTTAGCGTAATCAGGCATTTAATGATTGACGGTTATGAATTTATGACAGTGGTAGTAGGTGGGGGCCGGGCAGAAAGACAATTATGGAAATTGCTCTCTGCATTGGGTCTTCTGCAGATTGTCAGCATTGTGCCGCGGCGTATGCCCTGGCGTTCGGTTCTTGCTGCGGGTGACATATTCATTCAGCCTAAGCCGAATTATTTCTTTGATCCTGTATTATTGGAGGCGATGAGTATTGGCGCCGCGGTTGCCGGGTGCACGGGTGGTGTTGATGATCTTATAATTGAGGACCGGACGGCAGTTGTGTTTGATCCGAATGACGAAATGAGTATTATGCGTACCCTGCAGCGGCTGTTGGACAGGCGGGAGTTCGCGCGTCAGATCGCCGGAAATGCACAGCAATATTTAAGGGAGAACCACTCGGTCAGCAAAATGATTTCCGCTACGCTACAGACATATTACGAAACGCAAGAGCAATAATGACGATAGAAAAATTAAAGTGCTATATCGGAAGGAATATGATATAGTCGGGTTGGTTTATAAACGAAGTCTTTCAGCGAAAAAGGAGAGCTAAAATGCTAAAGAGACAAGTCCTTTTAATAGCGATGCTTTTCGGTTCGATGCTGCTGCTCCAGGGTTGCGTTGTTGCCGCCGTTGGGATCGGAGCTGCCGGAACGGTAGCATATATCCGGGGGGATCTGGAGTCTATGGAGTCCGAGAATATCGATGTTGTTTACGATGCGACATTAAAGGCGCTGCAAGAGCTTGAGTTACTCCCAACGAGAAAATCGAAGGATGCATTGGGAGCAGAGATTGTTACGTATGATGCACAAGATAAGAAGATCACGATAAGGCTCAAGTCAGCGGCAGAGGGAACTACAGAACTGTCCATCCGGATCGGTGTATTCGGCAGTGAGACGAAGTCCAGGCTGATTTATCAAAAAATACGTGAGAATCTTCAGAAGCAACCAGAGTATAAAAGAGTGCCATAATAGTTAATGAACAATCTTTAATGAAGCCCTCAGTCGTATGATAATCAGGTCAATTCGATGTCGATTGATTTTTGTGGTGGTGGACTGTTAGTGGCGGCCAACAGACTACCGAGTCGGTAAGCTTCCTTGAGTGCTGAAGGGTGTTTTTCGATTTCGCCGAGGGAATCAATTTTATTGACGAACAAATTGGCCGCATAGTATACCTGAAGCGAATCAAAACAAGATTTCATAGTCAATCGAATGCAATCGAATTGTTTTTTGCTTCTTGAGCCGCCAACAGCGATGACCATGGCCCGGCGATCGTGCCCGGGAGTGATAAGCTCTTTTTTAAGCACGTATTTATGCGCCCAAAGGCTCTGGCAGCGGTCAATAAGCATTTTTGCCTGAGCACAAACGGTCATAAAGAATATCGGCGTAGCGAAAATTATACGATCGGCGTCAAGTATTTTTTTCAGGAGATGCTGATAATCATCCTGCACTTTGCATAAGCCTGTTGCGTAGCAGGCGTTGCACTCGATACAGGGGCCGACTTGGTAATCAGGTAAACGTATATATTCGGTGCCGGCGCCCGCAGACTCGGCACCGGCCAAAGCCCGGCGTAAAAGTAAATCACTGTTGCCCTTAATCCTTGGGCTTGTCGATATTCCAAGAACTTTTATACTCATAATTATTAATTCGTTCAGATAAATACAGTCGTGATTGTTACAAGAATATGGCATAATCTTATAGTTTGGGCGGGCTATAATCAAGCTGTTTTTCGGCAGAGAATCAGCAGATAAAATCTCACAAAAGGAATCTTAGAAAAAATTCAAGATTTGGAACGGTCTCTGCCGATGGATAATATTGGATTAAGAAATGAGTGGCTCTGACGAATGACCAATTCGGCCATGTTAGTCTTAACCTGCTTTGTCTATCTTTGATGTCGCACGCAAATCAGATCGTAACTCGGGCATGGTAGGAATAGGGCTGACGTATAAAAAGGAAAGAGCCACATAACATAAGGGAGAGCCCGCAAAGCTCTCCCATTTTTACTTTCCTTATATTCCTAACTTAACTCAGTCAGAAATCTTAGTCTTGCCTATTTCTGGAATACAATTTTGCCTGCGACGATTGTTGTGTGAACAGAAAGGTTCTCGTCGAGCAGGACCAGATCAGCGTCCTTTCCCACCGCGATGGTTCCTTTCTTGCCTTCAAGTCCTAACAGACCGGCGGGAATTTTTGTAACCATTCGAAT
>DAOVMB010000220.1 GCA_030630905.1 Sedimentisphaerales bacterium | reverse complement strand
CTTTATCTTGCATCTATATGTCGATACGCCCAGCCTGCGGCCATATAATCGATATCCGATGTCTGATCCTCGGGGGGATATTCGATGCCGTAAGTTGCGACACCCTGAGTAATCAACTTATCCACGCGCTCTATAGTGAAGCGATCGCGCCATTTCCGCACTTCCGAATGGCCGTCGCAGAACCCTAAAACACTGCTGTCGCCATGGTTGACCGCCATCGGCCCCCACCAGCCCCACTGCGTGTTTCCCGTATACTCGGGGGCCCCTAACACGAAATGATGGCTCGAATTCCAATTTCGCGTTTCCGCGCTCTCGACGAATACATAACGGGTCGCCGGACGCTTAATCTCACCGAACCTCCTGATCTGCTCGGTACTGTTGCTACCCGGATTTCCGTATAGACACATAGGCACCCCGTAGGAGACAAAAACCCTGGTCTCATCATACAAGCTCTTGCGGACATTGTCGGCGGGACAATGATATGCATCCGGATCTTTGACATACGAGTATAAAAGGCCCTCTTGGATCCCCCGGATCTCGTCCTTATCCGTCACAGCGGGACTCGTTTGGGTGTTGCTAAACAGGTTGCCATTGATGTCGCGAGGTACCCCGATCCACCCGACGTAGTTTCCATTCTGCTCTACACCATTATCTTCGGAGCTCATGATGCGGTCATCATTGTCTCCCATGTACATGTACCAACCCAGGGCAAGATTCTTGGTATTGCTTAGGCAAACGGTTGTCGCAGCCTTCTTTTTTACCGAGTTCAATGCCGGCATAATGATGGCCATCAGCATCGCAATGATCGCGATTACCACGAGCAGCTCGATCAGGGTAAAAGCTTTCGTTTTCATCTGTATCCCTTTCCGAACAAGAACAGCCACCCTCGATGCTTTAAAGAACCATTCGGCGACACGCCTGTTGCACACGCCACATCATAGTTGGATACCCAGATGGCTCGGGAGCGATGGGCCAGACCGAACAAACCACAGCCTTCAAGGAAGAAAAACCAGTCAACCAGATAGCAATGGATATCAAAACATCTATTCGGCCACATTCGGATCTACAATCACGCCGTTTACATCATTCGGTTCGGGCGTTGTAATCGTGGCAAATGTCCAGGTATCGCCCAAAATCGTCTCCGTATCATAAGGCTGGGATCCATTGACGCCCTCATCGACCGCCCACAGATAGACCATGTCGGGCTTGAGTTCTGCCGGTACGTAAACAGCAAACGCATCGATTGCATCAATGGCGGCAACGATACGCTGAATGGCATATGTCGGGGCCGCATTGGGATCAACCGGCGTCTCCAGCAAGTAAACGAAGTGTTGCGTGATGGCCGGATTGGTCTGATTAGGATCATTCGGATCCATGCCGATGTTCCAAGACAACACAGCATCCAGCGGTACCTCTATCGCGCCATCAGCGGGATATGGCGTGTTTGCCTTAGTTGCGGGGGACAGCTCAAAGCCGTTCATCACAAAGAACAAGTGGGGTACAGGACTACTGGGAGAAGTCACCATGCCAAACACCAAGGTGATATCGTCTGTCCCATTGGAAGTAACGGTCGCGGCAAATCGCATAGTATTCTCGAAACCATCAACGCGGCCTTCACTGCCATTTTCAGAATGCGAAATGTCGATGCCCGTCGTCGCTGAACCGGCCGCATCGTTGACCGTGACATCAAAAATACCCGTCTGGTCATCCGTATCGTGGTGGTAGGAAAGCCACGAATAGGTACCCGCGGGAAGCCCGCTAATGGTCAGCGTCATTGGGTTGCCGGGCTGCCGTGTATCGGTCCCGATCCAGTCGTTGAGAAGATCGGTATGCCCACCCGTGTAGCCATTTCTGCCGCTGGTACTACGATCGATCATCTGCATCGCCTGGCGTGTCGCGCCTTCTGCCCAACTCGGCGTTATTGTAACTGTAGCCCCGAAGGCCTCGAAGCTCTGCGCTGTAAACGTGTCGGCCTGTTCGTGATCGGCGACGTACGCCTCAAAATCCGCCTCAACGGCACCTGTTGTTTGCGAGAAGTCGACCTTCAATGACGCTTGCGCGACACCAGCTCCCATCGATACACACAACAACATCAACATTATTCTTTTCTTCATCATTCTCTCCTTTTCAAAAAGCGATTAAAGTTGCACTTCGACTTGGGAGATCACTGCGTCTCCCATAGCCTACGATAATATGCCCAAGACCATAAAAGCCGGGTGTGCTCACGATACCTGCAAGGCACTTCGCCATGGCCATATGCCAAAACTACACCTCATCCAGCCAATCTCTACTTGCCGTTCACTTATCTTTCGTGTTTCCGGCTATGCAGAACACGCTACTATATATCCATATTCTCGGAAAAAAGCCTCGCAGATACAACTTCATTTCATATAAATAATTCGTCATTTTGTGCGGACTGCTCCGCCTAACTACTTCAGAGAATGTTGTTTACGGTATTGAAGGGGGCTCATTCCTTTGGCCTGCTTGAAGTATCGGGCGAGATTTTTCATATCCGAGCACCCAAGTGTAGAGGATATCTGTGCTATTGACAACTTCGTGCTGACCAAAAGGCGCGCCAGATGCTCCACACGGATGCGCTTGATTTCCTCATGAACCGGCCGGCCCAGAATCCTGGCAAAGCGTTCATATAAACTCCGGCGGGATAAAGGAACTGCTCGCAGCACGTCATCGACCTGAATGGCTTCCTTCCTGGCTCGCCGATAGATGAAACGTAGAGCATCGGCTACATAGGGATCGTCAATCGTTAGGATATCGGTTGATTGTCTTGTAACTACATAACTCGGCGGAACAACAATCCTCCGATCTGACACTTTCTCGCCGTTCATCAGTCTATCCAATGTTGCGGCGGCTTCGTAGCCCGCTTTTTCCGCGCTCAGGGCGATGCTCGACAGCGGAGGCGACGCCAAATTGCAGACAAGATCGTCATCACCAAGCCCAAGGATGGCCACCTGCTCCGGCACGTTGAGATTCGCAATCTTGCAGGCTTCTAGAACATCCTGACTGCGGTCGTCGTTGCAGGCCATCAGGGCAACAGGCTTGGGTAATCGCTTGAGCCAGCCTACGAGGATCATCAACTCTGCCTCCCACGAGTGCGGTGACCTCGATTTAGGTTGTTCATATTCGTAATGATGAGTTTGAAATCCGGCCCGGCCGACCCTCTCGGCGAAGCTCTTGCCGCGCTCGCGAGACCAATAGTATCTGTCCCCGAAACCGCAATAAGCGAATTGTTTGAAGCCTCTGTGTAGAAGATACTCAGCAGCCATAGTCCCGATAGCCGCGTCATCAGTGACAATGTTGGGCAGGCCCGGAAAGACTTCTCTATAGGGAGATACAATAGCCGGAAGACCCATAGCAAGAATCTTATCCGTCTGTTTCTGATCACGTTGTTCACGCAAGATGACACCGTCGGCATCCGGCTTAAGCAGTCGGTTCAAGGACGCCTCTTTGCTACTTGTGCCCCAGTAGAAGGGAGCCTTTCTGTAGAATATCCAAGGTCCATGAGCACGCGAGTATTTAGCGATTCCGCGCAGAATCGAACGCCCGTATTTTCTCGAGGTTTCCATCATTAAGAAAACTTTGCGCTTTTCCTGCATGATCTATTAATACATTCCTATTGCTGCTTGTATCATCGGTTGTATCACTACAAGCCTCATCAAACGTCCGGTGCCCGAACAACGGCGGAAGAAAATCCGTATTGACGAGACACACAATTATGTCGAAGGTCAAGAAATCGCACATACCAACAATTTTATTCATAACAGATTAGCCACCTAGTTATCAAGGAAAATCTCTGGATTGTGCATTGGTCACTTTTTAGGGCTGGATTTTTATTTTGACGCTGATGTCGCTTGCGGTTATTTTGTTGCCTGAAAGACGATACTTGCCGTCGATGTTATTGGATTATTTATATGTGGTATGTCATCTACATTACCAGCGTAATAATAATAGGAGTTCTGGCTTTCTTTATAGGCAGGAAGCTGGCCGGCTCGCCGAAGACCGAATCGAAGACGAGCACATTTCTTATTAAATCCATTCGGGCGATTGCGGAGTTGGCGGTACTGGAGTATATCACTGAAGGTGTCGCCGAAATCAAGCAAAAGAAGACCAGCCTGATTACCGTTCGCTGGAAAAGAGGGCTGCTGCGGTATACAGCCAAATTGAAGCTTGGCTTTGATCTGGACCAAATGGATTACACTGTCGATGATTCTCAGCATCTGATTCGCATAGCGCTGCCGAGCCCGAGAATTCTGAGCTGTGAGATTTACAACCGGAAGTTTTATAAACTGCCTCTGGAGAAGGCGGAAAATGTCCCCTGGAAGTATGAGATAATAGAGGATTTCAGCTCGGATGAAGTGCTCGCTCTTGACGATGAAGCGAGAGATAATGCCCTGAAAAATGTGAATGAATTTTACGTCCTGGACCTTCTTCGGGACAAAACCAAACTTGCCTTCAAGAGGATTTTTTCGCTTTCCTATCCGGAATACTCTACGGATATATCCATTATGGCCGAATCTACTTCCAGTATTGCCGGCGAACTTCCCACAGAATCAGCCTCTGAAGATAAAGATTCCAACTCCGGCAAATAATGGAACCCGAAGTCAAAGTCTCGACATAGCAATTCATCATTCCTGGATTTAAGGCTTTATTTCCGTGACTGAAATAAATATAATGCCGCTATGCTGGAAAAAGGACTTGTGCAGATTTATACCGGGGATGGTAAAGGTAAAACTACCGCTGCGTTCGGCGCGGCGCTGCGTGCCGCCGGCCAGGGGAATAAGGTTCTGGTCTATCAATTCTTAAAGCCGGCGACCCTCGATATCGGGGAACGTTTCGCACTTCAGTTGGGTGCTGTGAGAATCAGAGTCGAAACGCTCGATATGCCGTGGGATATGTCCGGTTCTTTAGAGGACGAAAAAGCCGTTACTAAGATACAGGCCGCAATCAGCGATGCCCTTAAAAGAATCACGCAGACGGCGGAAAAAAGATTTTACGATGTGCTGATACTCGATGAGATCGTATTTTGTCTTTCGGAAGGCCTAGCCAAATTTGAAGATGTCAAGGATCTTATAGATAAGAGAGATTCGGCGGTGGAAATCATTTTAACCGGCCGGGGTGCAACTCCGGAATTGATAGAATTGGCGGATTTGGTGACGGAAATGAAAAATATCAAGCATCCGTTCGATAAAGGCCAGCAGGCAAGAAGGGGAATTGAGTACTAATATTGAAAGCATAATGATGAACGTATGAGGAACCTGTGCTATGAGTCAAAAT
>DAOVMB010000484.1 GCA_030630905.1 Sedimentisphaerales bacterium | reverse complement strand
CATGGACACTTTTGAATTGTACTTTAGAGGCGCCTCAGACAATGGTACAGGACAGTTGTATCTGTCGATAGAGGACGATGCTGGTCTATTCGCAGTCATAAATCATCCGAATCCCGATGCGGCCCTCGCCACCGAGTGGCAGCAGTGGAGCATCCCGCTGGCAGAAATAATCTCTACCGGAGTGGATGTCACCACAATCCGTACATTGAATATAGGCGTCGGCGACCTCAACAATCCACAGCCCGGCGGCATCGGCATCATCTATGTAGATGACATTCGGGTGATCCAATCGAAGCCGGATGGGAACTGATCCGAGTAAATTGTCGGCAGGGCGGTTTTTCTAATCAGGACGTCAGGCCGTATGGCTCGATCATTCGCTCGTTCGGCTTGAAGTGATACTGGCACTGCTCCGGCGGCGTTCCGAGTACTTCTATTTTGGTCAGATCGCCCTGGCCCATGCCTGCTTCGGCCATGCTCGCCAGATACATTATCTTGCTCGGATCGAATCCCATCAGCTTAGTGGCCAACGTGTCCATCGCCAGCGGGTCGAGGCTGGCCAGGGCAATCCTTGCATCTATAGGCGTTCCGCCGGCAGGGCCGTTGCCTTCCATCGCCTCGAAGCCATCGATAACGCCTAAGTCGGGATAAATTTCCTGGGCCAGATGGAACATGTTATAGTTGAGCAATGACTTGCGGGAGAACGTGTACTCGTTGTGCATGATCCGTTTATCATTCGTCTTGTAATCATTCAACGGGGCACCGAGCAGAACATTCTTCAGTGACAATGTAGTCACTACGCGGTCATGCGTTTTCATTTTAGCCGCGGAGATAATGTACAAATCCGGATCCAGGAACGTCGAAATAATCCGAATCGGAGTGGGGCGGTGACCCTTACCGAAAACGTAGCGGTACTGCCACGGCTGCTTGTTCAGGTCAATAAGTTTGACATTGTATTCTTTCTCCAGCGGCAAATAACCGTAATTCTTGAATCCGTCAAAAGTGCCTTCTCTGGAGATTGTGGATTCACCGACGATAATCTGCTTCTTGTGGTGGGGCGTGAGAAAATCCAGTATCCCCCGCACCGCGTCCACGTGCGTAGCGGCAAGCTGCCGGGAAGTAATCACAAAGTTTGGCTTGATGAGTATCTTTTTATCGCCGATTGAAGTAATGACTTCATCCTCGATTTTCTTCAGTGCCTGATAGACGATGTCCCGGCAATCATTGCCTTTTACCAGGCAAACCTTTGCCGGCACCGTCGTGTTCCTGAACAATCCGTTCTTCTTCACCCACCTGCTGCCCGGCGCTGCATAACCAACGGTTGGGCCGGAGGATTTACCGCCGAGTGCAAGCCCCAAAGCCCCCAATCCGAAACCTTTAAGAATATCGCGCCTGTTCAAATGTCTGTTCACCCTTGCCATATATAGCTCCTTTCAAAATCCAGGTAACATCTTCACGGATATTATATCACTCGATGGCTTGAATGTCGAGAACGTCAGCGGCATGTCTGACGCGGCCGGGCTATGCCGACATGAATTACCTCATGTCGCGAATGCGAACTTCGATACCCTTCGAGTCCTTCAACAGATCGACAAGTTTGTTCGGATCCGTTTGGCCGTAGTGATATGGGTACAAAATCTTCGGTTTAAATGCCTTTGCCGCATCTGCAACCATCTCCGGCGTCATCGTATAGGGTAGATTCATCGGCAGGAAGGCGACGTCGATATTCTTGAGCTGCTTCATTTCCGGCGTGTTCTCCGTATCACCGGCAACATAGACTCGTTTATCGCCGAATGTGATTATATAGCCGTTGCCCCGGCCTTTGGGATGGAAGGGATTTCCGGCAGACCGCTTATGCACAATATTATACGCCGGTACGGCCTCGATTCTCAGGCCCTGAATGGTCTTAACATCGCCATTGTGCATGACAACGCCGCCGTCCGTTTTTTGGGCACACGCTTCGGTCAACACCAAGTCCGTCCCTTCTATACGGAGCATCTTTATCACCTTCGGATCGAGATGGTCGCCGTGCTCGTGTGTAATAAGGACAAGGTCGGCCTTGGGCATATTTGTATAATCGGCCTCTCTGCTGACAGGGTCCACGTGGATTATCTTGCCGTCGAAGGCAAACATCAGTGTTCCATGCCCGATGAAGGTGATTTTCAGATCGCCGGCGCTGGTTTTTATTATATCCTGCTCGAATTTCGACTCCGGCCCGGCCTGCAAAATTTGTTCGTTAAGGTCGCTAAGCGCGAAACCTTCCTTGGTAACGATGTGCCTGCGATCCGTTAGGATTAACCAGGGCATTGATTTCACGCCCCACTCAAAAGGGCTCTTTCCCATTTCAGCAGTAGATTTGCCGATGGCAAAAGGAATCTTGTTCTCCTTCACCCATTTGTCAACCACCTTATCATCAACATCGGCTACCTGGACACAAGCAACTACGACATCTTCCTCAGCCAAATCATCAGCTTTTTTTGCAAGCTCTTTTATATAGTTTCTTGACGGCCTCTGTTGCATATCCCACAAGCATACCAGAATCATCCTTTCGGAGGCATCGGCGGGAAATTCAATTCCCATTTTCTCCAGTTCAGGTAAGGGCTTGCCTATCAGCGAAGGCGTTTTCACGACTGCCCCTATGGTACCAATGGTTAATTCCTCGAATTCATATTTCTTCTTCTGTTCGGCTCCTTTGACGCGCATCCTGACCGAGTACAACGAAGTTCGTGCCGTGATAAATAGCGTCTGATTTTCCTTACCGCCGAAGGTAACATTGGCAGGGCGTTCGGGGACATCGATCGTCTCGATTTTATTGCCCTGTTTGTCGTAAACCGCAACTCCGGCCGTCGTCAGGTAAATGTTGCCCTCGTTGTCGAT
>DAOVMB010000394.1 GCA_030630905.1 Sedimentisphaerales bacterium | reverse complement strand
GACAATTCGATTGATGCGGTTGACTACAATCGTATATGGCTGGTCCTTTTCATCGAGCAGGACGATTTTTCCGCCATTCTGCCAACCGGAAGGTCCTACTCGAAACCAGGCCTTGGTATTCGTGTCAATCCCATCGTCAAACCAAACATAAACGAGCCGGCAATTACCAGTAAGATTATTTTGGACAATCATTTCTCCTGGTGTTTCATCCGGGTTTTCTACGTATATTTCAGAGCCGGTTAGTTCCTTAAGCCCATAGCCCTGCTCTGTAATGTCGATAATAATTTCATATCTTCGGCCGATCTCGGCTGCGGCGCTGGCGGCCATTTGCATTGTCGAAACAAGCTCCTGTGTTTGTGCTCTGAACGTATTTTTTCTCAACAGTCCGAAAAGATGGATTTGGGCCATGAGCACAAACAGCGATACGACCGCAACCACAACCAGCAATTCGGCCATCGTAAAACCGTTTGTGTGTGAATGCGGCAATACATCGTCTTGACGCATTTTGGCATTCACACAGTTACCTCTACGTGCATCAGTATGCATCTGTGCTGAGCAAATCATCCTCAGTGCCCTCTTCTCCGTCGGGACCAAAACTCCTGATTACAAATTGTTTACCGCTCTCCGGATAAAGCTCATACTTGTACTCCATTCCCCAGCCGTCGGGGGGCAATTCCGTCGTTTCCAGGTAACCACCCGGCTCCCAAATCAGCACGTCGGTCGGCTGTTCAATCAGTTCCAGCAGTCCTAATTCTTCGGTTGGGAATCGGCCCGTATCCATCTTGAATTGATTGACCGCAGAGTGAAGAATCTTTAAATTGGCCTTCGTGGTTATAATACGCGCCTGGTCAATCTTGGTTGCGACTTTCGTGACGACCAGAGTGGCAAGCAAGCCGATGATAATCAGCATCGCCATAAGCTCGACCATCGTAAAACCGTATCTAACGTATTTTTTTCTACTTTTCCCTGTCATTGTGACCTCCCTGAGAGTTCGTTAAAAGTTACCTGTCGAAACTTCGAGTATCGGCAGTATTGTCGCATAAGCAATTACACCAATTACGGCAGCCATAATAATTATAATCAGCGGCTCAACCGCAGCACTTAATCTTTCAATAACTATATCGCTTGAAGATTCGAGATTGTCGCTGATACTTTTAAGCATCGTTTCAAGCTCGCCGCTTTTTTCTCCAACTGCAACCATGTGGGCGATAGCAGGATCGATGACGCCGCTGTCCCGAAGTGGAGTTGCGATATCGGCGCCGGCAAGAATCCTCTCTCGCGCCTGCTTGATGGCTCTTTTCATAAGGGTGTTGCCGGTAACCTCAGCGACAACCCGAAGAGACTCGGCCATAGCGAGTCCGGAACCGAGTAACGTCGAAAGAGTAGATGCGAAGCGCGCGACAACACGCTGCTTTATGAGAGGTCCGAACAACGGCAGGGACAAAAGGAACTTATCGCGCAGATAGGCGCCTCGGCTGGTTTTCAAAAACCGCTTCAAGCCCCAGACAAATCCTACTATTGCTGCAATAACCAACAACAACCACCAACTAGTCAGCACATAGCCGACGTCCATCAAACGCTTGGTTATCCAGGGCAATTCCCGCCCCGCTCTTGCGATCTCATTGCCTATCTTCGGAATAACCTGGGTTGTCAATACCAGAATAGCTGCGAGGCAAAAGAAAATTAGTACAATGGGATATACCATCGCAGTCATTACTTTCGCTTCGACTCTCCGGCGTTTTTCCATGAAGGTGGAGATCGTTAAAAGGCTCTGGCCCAATATCCCTGTAACCTCACCTACACGAACCATACTTACATATATGACGTCGAAATAATCGCTGTAATCTTTAAGGGCATCGGCAAACGACTCGCCGGTGACAACACGGTCGCGAATATCGCAAATGGCGTTTCGAAATCGAAGATCGGACGTTTGCAGGGTAAGGACCGAGAGAGCTTCGGTCAGTTTGATTCCCGATGTGAGCAACGTGGCCATTTGCTTGGTAAAGTCTATTATCTGGGTTTTGTTTCGTTTGCCGAAGATCGAAAACAATGCAGTTTTACTTTCCGCCTTTGAACTGATCTCGGTAACGGACGAAGGGTGAATACTCCGCACCCGGAGTTGTTTTCGAGCAGAGTAAGGGCTTTCAGCAGTAATTGCCCCTTTGACTTTCTTGCCGTTAGCGGCTATTGCTATATAGTGGTATCTTGGCATTTTATTTACTATTTATTATGAAATATGGACTATTTGTAAATAAAATTACATTACGTCCGCCTGTGTCACTCTCAACACTTCGGAGATAGTTGTTGTTCCGGCAAGCACTTTCCTGGCGCCGTCCATTCGAAGAGTCTGCAGGCCCGCGTTAAGAGCAAACCTTTTTATTGTACCGGCACTTTCTCTTTTGTATATCAGATTCTGTATCTCGGAATCGATCAACATCATTTCATAAATGCCCGTTCGGCCGCGATAACCGGTCTGAAAGCACCTTTCACAGCCCGTGCCGACAAAGAATTTTCCGCTGTCATTATCCATTTTACCCAGTCCAAGCTCTTGTAATTCGTGGGGCGATGGTTTGACAGGTTCTTTGCAATCCGGACACACTTTTCGCACTAACCGCTGAGCTATTATGGCAATCAGCGATGAACTTACTAAATACGGCTCGACGCCCAAATCCAGGAGTCGGCTGACCGCACCTGCCGAGTCATTCGTATGCAAAGTGCTGAAAACCAGGTGACCTGTAAGCGAAGATTGTATCGCCATACGGGCGGTCTCAATGTCTCGAACCTCGCCGATCATTATAACATCCGGGTCCTGACGCAGCACGTGACGAAGTGACGTGGCAAAAGTCATTCCTTTCTTGCTGGCAACTTGAATCTGGCTGATACCTCCGAGCTGATACTCGATTGGATCTTCAATAGTAATGACGTTCTTCTCGGCCGAGTTGATTCTGTTTAGGCACGCGTAAAGTGTTGTGCTTTTTCCGCTGCCGGTCGGGCCTGTCACGAAAATAACCCCGTGTGAGCGGTTGAGCAAAGAATCGAATTTTTGCATGTTATCCTTGCACAATCCCAACTCGTTCAATCCGAAAAGCCCGGTACTTTTATCGAGCAGTCGAAGGACGCTGCGCTCGCCGTAGCTGGTCGGCACGGTACTGATGCGCAAATCGACCTCACGCTGGCCCAGCCGGACGCTGCACCTGCCATCCTGTGGAAGCCGGCGCTCGGCAATATCCATACCGGCCATAACCTTGATTCGTGAAATAACCAAAGGCAGGACATTTTTGTTCAGGCTCAGGGTATCATACAAAATACCGTCAATACGGTAGCGAATCTGAATCTTTGCCTCGTAAGGATGGACATGAATATCACTGGCTCGCAACTGCAGGGCGCGAAAGAGAATGTCATTGACCAGCCTGATAACCGGCGGTCGATTTACTACGTCAAGCAGATCATCCGAGGTTGAAACCTCATCGACGAGCTGGTCGAGGTTTTGCGAATCAAGCGCTTCTGCCACTTCCTCGATGACTGTTGACTTCTGCTCATAGGCGATATCTATTACAGAAGTAATGGCAGCCCGGGGGGATACTGCCGCAGTT
>DAOVMB010000218.1 GCA_030630905.1 Sedimentisphaerales bacterium | reverse complement strand
GACTACCTCGAGTTTCGCAATATAAGGATCAGATCTCTTGATTAGACAGCAACGACTCGCCGACAATAATAAGGGAAAGACAATGAGCAGCAAAAGAATCAGCAAAGCAACGATTGTAACCCGCAGGGATTTCCTGAAAGGCTCCGCCCTCGCAGCAGGAGCCGCTATCGCCTGGCCGACTATTGTTCCTTCATCGGTGTTCGGAGCGGATGCTCCGAGCAATCGCATCACGATGGGCTGTATCGGCACGGGAGGACAGGGTAGCGGCAATATGAGGGGATTCAACGCGAAGTCCGGCTGCCAGGTTCTGGCCGTGTGTGATGTCGATGCCGGCCATAGAGAAAACGCCCGCAAGAGAGTAGGACTGGACCCGAAGTCGTGCTACAACGATTTTCGCGAGTTGCTGGCCCGTAACGATATCGACGCGGTCTCTATCGGGACACCAGATCACTGGCATGTCCCGACGTCCGTCGCCGCGGTACGTACCGGCAAGGATGTCTTCTGCGAAAAGCCTCTGACTTTGACTATTGCTGAGGGCCGGACTCTCGTCAACGAAGTAAAACGCTATGGGCGGGTCTTCCAAACTGGCTCTCAGCAGCGCTCCGGCAGCGAGTTCCGCAAGGCCTGCGAGTTGGTCGTCAACGAGCGGATAGGCAAACTGCATACAATGAGAGTTGGAATCTCGGGAAACAACAGGACATGCGAGCAGGCCTGGACGCCTGAGCAGGTGCCGGAAGGTTTCGACTATGATTTGTGGCTGGGGCCCGCCCCGTGGGAGCCGTACCATACCCAGCGATGTCACTATCAATTCCGCTTCATACTGGAATACTCCGGCGGACAAATGACCAACTGGGGCGCTCACCATCTGGATATCGCACAATGGGGCAACCAGTCCGACGACACCGGGCCGGTGGAAATACGCGGCAAGGGTGAGTTCCCCAAGACAGGACTATTCACAACGGCACTGAAAGCGGAAGTGGAGTACACTTATGCCAACGGCGTTAAAATATTTCTCAGTAAAGGCGGCGGCACGCGTTTCGAGGGCACCGAGGGATGGGTCTATGTCAATCGAGGCAAACTCGAAGCCGAGCCTAAGTCGCTTTTGACATCGGTCATCGGGCCGAATGAGATTCATCTGTACGATAGCCGGGACCATAAGCAGAATTTTCTCGATTGCATCAAGAGTCGGAAAGACCCGATCTGCAACGCCGAAATCGGACATCGCACCAGCATGGTTTGTCACCTGGGCAATATCGCGATGCTGCTTGACAGGCCGCTAAAGTGGGACCCGCAGAAAGAACAGTTCATCGGCGATGACGAAGCCAACCGAATGACTTGGCGTCCCAGGCGTGCACCCTGGAGTCTGTAAGAAAATCTTAAGCACAAATACTTATCGATGATGTGAGGTTTGTTATGAATTGGACGAAGTTGGTTGCTACGCTGTTGGCCGTTAGTCTTATAGGAAGCATTGCCTGCGGGGCGGGATTTTCATGGAAGGATACAGAGGGGAAATATCTGGATTTACTGTATGACGGGCGGAAGGTGACGAGGTATATGTACGATTCCGATGAGTCGAGCGAGCAGCGGATGTTCGAGACATACAAGGTGTTTCATCATGTTTTCGATGAGAATGGCGAGAATCTGCTGACAAACGGGCCGGACGGGGAGAATCCGTATCTCAAGAGCATTAAGTATCCACATCATCGTGGAGTTTTTATCGGTTGGAGCAAGCTGCAGTTCGAGGGCAAATCGTACGATACATGGCACATGTCAAAAGGTGTCAGACAAGTCCATCAAAAATTCCTAAAGAATAAAGCGGATGCGGAAAAGGCAAGCTCGACGGCGCTGATTCATTGGAACAGCGGCGAAGGCAAAGTCATGGTGGAGGAAAAGCGGACGACGACAGTGTTTCGGCCGGGCGACGGAACAATTGTGCAACTGGACTTCGAAACGGAGCTGAAAGCACCCAACGGAGAGGTTTATCTAAATGGCGACCCGGAGCACGCAGGTTTTCAATACCGGCCTCATGACGACGTTGCAAAGGGGCCTGCGGATGTGAAGGCAAAGTACCTGTTCCACAAAAAAGGGATCGATCCGAAAAAGGACAAGGATCTGCCGTGGGTTGCGATGGAGTACGGGCTGAACGGCAAGCGATACAGCGTTCAGTATATGAGCGATCCGGCGAATCCGAATCCCGATGCGGTTTATTCGGCTTATCGTGATTACGGACGATTCGGGGAGTTCTTCAAACATACGATTCCTGCGGGGCAAACGTTGAAGTTGCGGTATCGGATCCGGGTGAGCAAAGGAACGCTGCCTGACCGCGAGTCGTTGGCGAAACAATACATAGCGTTCACGATGAATTAACCGCCCGTCTATCAAGATGTCCCGATGTGTGGTGGTCCATGCTTTCTCGTGGGGACACCTTATGGTGAAGGCTGCCACCCGTCGATGATGGTTATGGTTTGAATGTCAAGCCTTTCTGCGGGTTCCCCCGGCCGTCTGTAACGCGCAGATACAATCCCCAGTTATACTCGGTATTGCAGACTTTAATCAGAACCGTATTTTCACCTTTCTCAAGCTGAACGGGCAGGATGTCACTGTCCGGTGCCGCGGAGCGTTCTATATTCTTTGAGAGAATCTTCCTGCCGTTAAGCCAAACCGTAGCGGTATCGTTGGTGCCAAGTCGAATCTGTGCCGGGCCTGCCTTTGGGCTGATAACTTTACAACAGGCGTAAGCACAAACCCAGTCGGCCGGCGACAAATGCTCCAGGAAATCCAGGTATCCTGTGGCATCAACCGAAGCGCTCTGCCAATGCACCCGGGCGACACTTCCGGCATAGTCTGCTTCAAAGTCAATTTCTTCTTCCGGCGGAAAAACTGTGCCGAAGCTGTCGAAGTTCTTGTGCCCGAACGGGCCGATTATTCTGAACCTCTTTACGAAGTTTAACATTTGCAGGAATTCATCCGACCTACCTTTTCTGGCCATCCGGCTTATCTCTTTCATCCGGCCGGAGGATGTCCACTTCTCTCTCAATACGGACTTGAAATCGTCCAACCGCTCGTCCACCGGTAGAGTCGAATTACTAACGTTACCATATTTAGCCACATCGGATTCGGTAAAGTGCCACCAGGTCGCACCGTGGCCATAAATCCAACAATACCGCTTGCCGGCCAACAGCATCCCCGCATACTGGTTGCGAAAATCTTCCGGAGGAAAATTACTGCTTTTATCCGCGTAAGAACCGACGATTTTATTGCCGAACTTTTCAACCCGGCCGCTGTAACCCAAACGCTCTCCGTTTTCGTCCAGAATGTCACGGTAATACCCGAGCGGCCAGCCGCCCAGAACAATGGAACATTTTTTTCGCCAGTATCGGGCCGTCGTTTCATCCAGGTTGTCCAGTATCTTGGACCCCAGACTTCGGACATAATGAATCAAGCCGAGTGTGTTGACCATTTGATAAGAACGTTCCGTCAGCAGGTGGACTCCGCCGGGCGCATCTGATTCGGCCATGCCCCGCACCATGCCGACAAAAAGGTCTGTGGCCAACGGCCCGTAGAAGTTGATGCCCTCGGGCAGCGTTAAGAATACCATGTCCGGATAACTTTGCAGCATTGCCCGGACCAGTCCCCGCCCTCTCTTAACGGCCGCCGTGCGCAGCTCGCCTTTCGTATAACCTTCATAATCATACCCTTCCCAGTCCAAATCATACTGCTCGCCCACATATTCGATGTCCAGAGCTATGCCCCTACAGCCGGTCATCCTGGCGAATCGGGCGGCTTGCCGGAAATTCTCATTAAACTTTTCCCAGGCGGCATCGTCCGTCCAAAGCGGAACGTGACTGTAAAACGCTACTTTGATGAAATTCTCCGTGATTCGGTGTTTACGGCATTCATCGTTGCAGAGCTTAATTCGCTTAAAGGTCTGGTCGTTTTCGCCGCGGGTCGTGCCTTCGCCGTCGGTAGCCCAAATATCATCAGCCCAGTTCCTCATTACCCCCGACAACAAGAATCCATCGAAGCCGGTTGCCTTCCACTCAGCGGTGGTGTCCTTGAGATATTCTGGAGTAATGGGGCTAAAGAGCAGCGTATTCGGCGTGGAGTTTTGACTTTGTGCCGCACAGCCGCAAATCAGCCCAACACCGATAAGTGAAAAATATAGATTTCTCACGATATTCTCCAAAATCAAATGTGGACGACTTTTATCCCTGCAAGCTGGCAGTACGCTTTGAACGGAAGCTCGAGGTCACCGTATATGAAAAGCTGATGGAAGCCCTTTGTGTCGCGACAATCTGCGACATCGTCCAGCTCCAGCTCTACCGAAGTCCGGCAACCGCCCGCCGGCGGGGTTTCGATATTGCGAAGCACACGGCCGGTACCAAGGACTATGGACTCCGGCCCCTGGAATTTCATAATGGTCACCTTCTGGCCTACCCGCCAAAGCACTTGCATAGCGACGCCGACGTTCGACTCGGAGTGGCTCCGCAGGATAAAAGGCTCGGGGGACTTGTCGAAACCATCGAGTCTGGTTGCACACGAGCAATGGGCCCCCATCAGCGTATTGTTGACCGTATTGGGTGCCGGGTCCTGCATAAAACCGGGCCGATCAAACAAAAGGTTCGTCAGCCGCGTAGAGATGGCCGCGTTCCAGTCGGCCTCGCACGTGCCAAGCCCGCCCTCGTCACGAAGTCTGGAGAACGCCATACAGGGTGGCTGTATCAGGCGGCTACTTACAGGACCCAGGCAATCCATCGAGAAGCCCTGACAATTCTCAGAGGCCATCAGGCGGCGGCAAACGAAATAGTTCTTGGCCGCAGCGAGTATATCTTTCTTCGTAGGCTCAACAATCTTCTTGGCATTCTTGGTATAGTAGTCGGCCATTGCTCGCATTTCATCGCTTTCCTGAACCTTCTTGGACTCCTCCAGGAAACGCCTGCTCGGGAGGTAGTGCAGCGTCGTGCCGATGACGTCGAGCTTTTTGTCCTCAGTCTTTTTGCCCGCACAGATGCAGATGCGCGTATTTTTCATTTGCCAGATGGTGTTCAGCATTCTCAAGCCGAATTCAAGCCAGTCGAGGTCCTGTGTCGCAGCAACATAAACGCCGGGGATATCCCTGCTTCCCTGCAGGTGTCCTGTAAACGAAGTTCCCATAGGGCTAAAGACAATCGTCGGGATTTTTCCGCGTTCCTTGGCAATTTTGTTGACGTGAGGCCATGCACTATAGTTGTTGTAGTGCAGACACATGTTGGTAACTACCAGTCCGTCCGGGGGTTGTTTCTTGAGCTGCTCAAGGTAGGCGCCGACTGCGCTTTCGCTGTGGAGAG
>DAOVMB010000514.1 GCA_030630905.1 Sedimentisphaerales bacterium | reverse complement strand
TGCGTTCTGGACGGCATCAACTTCAACGTGCCGCGAGGCTGCATCTACGGCCTGTTAGGACGAAACGGTGCCGGCAAGACAACGATTATTCGGATTCTTTTGGGTCTGGAGCCGGCGACGCGAGGCCGGACTTGCCTGCTGGACACCGAATCGACGAACCTTCCAGCGAAGTTGAGAGGCAGGATCGGCTGCGTCGCCGAAGGCCATAACCTCATCCAGAACTACAAGGTCGAACGGATAATCAAGCTCTGCAAAGACCTTTCGCTGCAATGGAACGACGAGTCCTTTGATCATTTGATAGAAACATTTCGTCTGCCAATGGACCGCAGGGTACGGGATCTTTCCATGGGCATGCGGGCGCAGTTGAACCTCTCGCTGGCGATGGCGATTGACCCCGAGCTGTTGATCCTCGACGACCCCACGCTGGGACTTGATACCGTTGCCCGCCGGCAGTTCCTAGAACTTGCCATCGAGATCATCCAGAAACAGGGCCGAACCATTCTATTCTGCTCTCACATCCTCAGCGACGTCGAGCGCATCGCCGACCGGATAGGAATACTCGCCGCCGGTAAGCTCGTCGTCGATTGCCCGCTGGAGCAGCTCAAAGAGCGGGTCAGGAAATTGCGGATCATCTTCGGCGAATCAGTACCGGCAAACCTTTACCTGACCGAGATTATAAACCGGCAAATTCAGGGACGGGAAATGACCATCACAGTCGCCAACTGGAATAAGCATAAACAAGCCATCCTCGAAACGTTCAAACCCTCAAGCTGCACCGAAATCCCGATGAGCCTCGAAGATATATTCATAGAATGCACCAGACCAAGCGCTAAATCGGTGGAAGTCGCATAAAAAGGAGACAAAGAAAATGCTTACCCTGATAAGAAGAGAAATTCTGGACCATATAGTCTATTTCATCGCAGCCGTTGTTTTCTCAGCGATTCTCATCGCGCTTCTAACCGCCGCGATGTACCATTTCGAGTCGCACGAGTTTACTATCTTTGCCGGCCTCTCGATAGCGATGCTGGTGATACTTGTATTAGGGTTCTCTGCGATGGGCGTAACGCAGATGTACCTGGATCGAAACAGGAGAATCTCGGCATTTCTCTCCGCCTTACCGGTGACAGGAAGCCGGATATTGGCGGCCAGGATCATCACGGGACTTTTGGCAATTCTAACCGTGCTTGTGCCGGTGATAATCGCCTCGATAGTCCTGGGCAGTATTTTCACACCGCCAATACCAATTTATACCGGCTACGTTGCTGACATTTTTACGACGGTCTTTCTGATGGTTCTTGCGTGCTATTGCCTTGGATTGCTTACCGGATGGACAGCAAACAAGATTGCTCCCACGTTCGGCGCACTCGGGCTGAACCTTGTTCTGGTCTTTCTGGTATTCGTAAAGGGCTTCGGCCCGGATATCAAATTTCTGCTCGTGCTGGTTATTGTTGCGTGTTTGATACGCACATGGCACAAGTTCATCTCAACACCCCTTTAGGAATATACTCATGCGATCTCGACCCAATTATCCCATTCAGGTCCTTGCCGCCGGATTTTTCGTGCTCGTGTTTCTATCCCTGTCGCTATTCTGGGCGAGATGGGTGTGCAAGAGCATCCTTGCAGATATCATGCCTATGAATTACAGAACCGTGGACATCACACCCTCCGGGCTGATTCCGGCCGAGATTGAGAGTGACCCGAACGTGCTTCGACGCTCTGAGGTGCATGCGCATATCATCCATCCCGAAGCCCCGAAGGCCCTTGGTATCGCGAACTATATCTCCGACAAAGCCCCGGAAGGACGTAATTCGATAATCTATTACTTTGATACTGAAGGCGAAAACCCGGCCTGGACATATTTCGATGAAAGAATCGGCCAAATAAACTGTCGTTGGGCTGAAGCAGAGAGAATGCCAGATGGAACTGTGAAACGAAAGAAAGTTCCACTCTACGTCGGCCCGGAAGGATTCTCTGAAATCCCCGATAAGAAGCTCGGCAGGTTCACTTCTGTGGTTGCAGATTTTGACTCAACGCCGATATTGTACGACAAAAATCTGCGACGTTTTTTCGCGATCAACCGGAATGTCACCAAAGGCCCGCAACTGTCCAAAGACGATCCC
This sequence comes from Sedimentisphaerales bacterium, assembly GCA_030630905.1. GTDB lineage: Bacteria > Planctomycetota > Phycisphaerae > Sedimentisphaerales > Anaerobacaceae > JAFGPJ01. The sequence goes on along the minus strand of DAOVMB010000514.1, from coordinate 476 downwards.
CACCAGCCGGTCGATATTGGCAGACTGAGCAAGAATCCCGGTGTTTTAGATTTGTATTGGTTGCCGCCGAATATTAAGACATCTCAGAACCATCAAGACAGAGTATACTATTCAAGGGGAGGTCAAGTACTCATCAGGGAGGGCTTCTCCGAATATGAGCCCGACCGCTATGTGCTCGTTCTTGACAAATCGGGGCGGATCGACCTGCTGGACAAAGAAACGCTCGAATTTGCTGGGATGGCCGGGCGTTTGCCCTCGCCTGAGACGTTCTTTCCAGCCGATAAACAAGTAACGCCGGATGATTTGCTGGCCTACAGAGTCCTACCGATAGCTCTTAAAAAGGACCACAAGTACAGCGGGCTGTTCGCAGCCGCCGTCAGCCGTGAGGGTACGGCGCTGGCCCTGGCTGTCTTCGACGAAAAGGGGGCCTGCATCAGAAGCAAGGACACCAGGGCAAGGGACAGTCGAGGCCGTCG
>DAOVMB010000377.1 GCA_030630905.1 Sedimentisphaerales bacterium | reverse complement strand
CTCTGCGGTTAATAGGAAATGCAAAACAAAGCCAATCAAAGCCAAGTATTAACCGGATGAAGCATAATTATTAGGAATACCGATAAGCGATACCGGCGTGGAAGACAAAAGCCGGCTGGCGGTTTTTGTGCTTGCTTTGTAGTATATTCAGAGTTAACTTCGGATTTTGTTTGTGCGGGATTCAGCAATGAAAAAAGAAGTGCAACTGAATAAGGCAAAATGGCTGGTCGAGCCGGGCTGCGTTGTTCTGGTTACATCCGGCACCATGGAAAATCCGAACGTAATGACATTTAGCTGGCAGACGCCGGTCAACAACGCCGATCCGTGCCTTATACTGTTAGCTATAAGCCATGTCAGGTATTCCTACGAACTGATAAAGCAAAATAACGAGCTGGTCATAAACATCCCCGGCGAAGAACTGCTTGAACAAACCCACCTTGTAGGCCAGGGAACGGGCAGAGACAGGGATAAATTCAAAGAAAGCGGGCTAACGCCTGTTGCCGCAGGCGCGGTCGAGCCGCCATTGATCGAGGAGTGTGCCGGCCATCTGGAATGCCGGGTCGTAGAGATATTCAAGATGCAATCGCACGATCTGCTGATCTGCGAGGTCGTTCGAGCGCTGGCCGAGCCGGACTTCTTCGACGGCCGATGGATACCGGAGAAATTCCACACGCTGCACTACCTCACCGGCAGCAAGTACGGCCTGATGACACGCACGGTCGAGGCTGGTAACCTGTCAAGCTTGAATCTGTAAGTTGTCATCAGACAGTTGGGTGGCAGCCTCAAAGCCGAAGGCTTTGGGGATGGTGAATACAGGAGAAACCATCCCCAAGCTGCGCTTGAGGCTGCCACCCTTCTAAGCTATCAAATCAAATTTGACAAATTAATAGCGGCAAAAAAAAGCATCACGAATCGCATTGGATAATTGGACAGGGAGGGGAAAATCGTTTATAATTTCTTGTTGCGTTCCATGTTCTTCGCAGAACGCTGAACGACGAACGAGAAAAGAAAGGTAAACGATGTCTGACAATGTAAATCGCAGAGGTTTTCTAAAGAGATCTCTTGTAGCGCCGACGGCGGCACTTGCTTTGAGTTTTGAAGAGAAAGCTTTATTGGCAGCGACCGTGGGAAAGCCGGCTGCCGCAACGCCCGCAGTTTCCGCCAAGGGGATGCCTATGGGCAAAATCGGCAACATCAAGATCAGCAGAATCTTCTGCGGCGGCAACCTGATTAGCGGATTCGCCCACAGCCGGGACCTGATTTACGTCTCCGGCCTGCTGAGAAAGTACTTCACCGACGATAAAGTCATGGAGACTTTCGAAATATGCGAAGAATGCGGAATCAATACCGCGATACTCCGGCTCGATAATCACTGCATCAGGATTATGAACAAATACTGGAACAACAGGGGCGGCAAGCTGCAGTGGATTGCCCAGGTCAAAATGCCGTCAGACGACCCGTTAAGTGACGCGAAGTCAGCCATCGATAACGGGGCGATAGGAGCTTATGTACACGGGGGAGTAGCGGACAGTTGCGTCGAAAAGGGGCGGGTTGACCTTTTAGGCAAGGTGGTCGAGTTCATAAAGCAGAACGGCGTTATTGCAGGAGTCGCAGGGCACAGCGTCGAAGTGCCCATCGAATGTGAAAAGGCGAATGTAGGCGTCGATTTCTATATGAAGACCCTCCACAGCCACAAGTACTGGTCCGCGGAAAGGCAGCCTGAGAACGACAATATTTGGTCAAAGACGCCGGAGAAAACCATCGAATTTATGCAGAAGGTTGACAAGCCCTGGATCGCTTATAAGGTGATGGCTGCGGGAGCCATCCATCCGAAAGAAGCCTTCAAGTACGCTTACGAAAACGGCGCCGATTTCATTTGTGCCGGGATGTTTGATTTTCAAGTTAGAGAAGATGTTATTATCGCCAAGGACATCCTGTCAGGCCAAATGAGCAGGCAGCGTCCCTGGAGAGGATGAGGAAAGCTTAAGTTCATCGCAACGAACAATCGTGATTTGTGCCGGGAGTATTTTACGCCGTCCCGGCGGGCACTGCCGATTCGACGAGTTCCTGAACTGTCCGGCCTGCGGCGGAAGTATTCGAATTACTCTGCAGTAATGCCTGGAAGATGTCGAATGCTGTCACCAGGCCCTGCACGTTGCCTTGTTCGTTCGTCACGGGCAAACATCGTCCCCGGAACTGGCTCATATATTCCATGATCGCTACGAGCGACGTTTCCGGTTTTATGGTGCGAACGGGCCTGCTCATGATCCATTTGATTCTGATTTTAAGCGTCGCATCGTCCAGGGGCCGGCGCCATTTTGCAAATATGGGCAGTAAATAGGGACTCATTGCTCTTGATATGTCGGATTTTGAGACAATGCCTTCGAGCACTCCATTTTGCCCGATCATGATATACCCGGCATCCGTCTGCTGCATTTTTACAAGGGCCTGCTCCAGGCTGTCGTCCGAACTTGCCCAGGTGACCTGGTTTTGCATAATGTCGTTTGCACATATTTCAAAGAGATTGCCAATGATACCGGGTGTTGCGTTTTTTGCCCTTGCGGACTGGCCCGGAAGAACTGCCGGCGACTGAGCTATTTTTCTTATGGCTTCGGACACTTTACCCATTCCGGCATCATCGCATTTCTCAGTTGCTGTTACTCCATCTTCAGTATCACCATAAGCAGTTTTTGCATTCTTAGCAGCTTTTTTCTGTTCACGTGATGTCTTGGGCTTCCGGAGCAGTGTTTTTTTACCTTTACTTTTCTTAACCGCAGGAGTCTGTTCTGAATCGCCTTTATCTTTCTTGGTTTTCCTGGCCTTGGCTTTCTTTGTAATTTTTCCAGCATCAGTTATCTCAACGGATGCCTTTTTAGCAGTTGGCTCATTTGGTTTAGATTTTTTGCTTCTGCTTTTTTTTACCTTACGAGATTTTTTGGAATTGGTTTTCTTAGTTGCAGTTTGCGTATTCTGGGAGTTCTCTTCGTTTTTTTCTTGAGTATCTTCTTTGGTCATATTTGCTTCTTCGGGCGCAAAGTCAGAACTGCCGGCAAAGATTTTCTTTGGGAAAATAACGCCGCAGTTGAAGGCCGGGTAGGAGCCGACCGTCATTTCGTATGGAAGAAAAAAAACTTCTTCATCGCCGGCCAATCCCATCGTTTCTTCGGATTTACGCCATGGTTTCCCGACGAATGCCGGTAATCTGTGCGAGAAGTGATTATGCCCTTCGAGCCTTTCACTAAACACTCTGTCCCAGGAACCGACCAGCAAATTACCAGCTTCACCTATGGCGTCAACCATGCTCTCAGCAAGCCCGGCTGAGGCGTTTTGTCTGTTAGACATAATCTTTTCTTCGGGCAACATAATTATAATGCCGCCAAGAGTAAATAGTCCCTCCTGGTCAAATATGAATTGAAAGGTCCCGCCCAGAAGGCCCTTAGAATCTACAATATTGACAGCTACCAGCTTCTTAAAACGTTTCCGCAGGCCCGCGATGGTCTCAGCAGTAATCGCCTGCTGTTCACATTCCATATCCACGCCGAACGTCCCGGATATGTCTTCACAGAAGGTTTTGAACGCTTGTGTAGCTAATTCTGTGACTCGTGTTTCAATTTCTATTTGAGACGTTGCCATATAATTTTAGAGTTAGTGCATCCACGGCGGATGTCTGTCTTACGCCTTATTTACATAACAGTAGCGTTAACGATATCTCCAATCTTTTTTTCGATAGATTCCGCGAGTACTTTAGCTAAAAGCGGGAAATTAAACAGGGCCTATACCAAAT
>DAOVMB010000239.1 GCA_030630905.1 Sedimentisphaerales bacterium | reverse complement strand
CGCCGAAACCTGCCGTCCAGCCAAGCACTACATTAAGATCGACGAATTCGGCACTATCAGCCGGGTCGGGGTAATACGCAGTCTTGGGTGGGATCGAGAAACTCCAGACATCGCCCTTCCAGGGGCTGTTGGGATCGGCTTCATTGACCTCGTCTATCCGCCAGTAGTAGGTAGTCCCCGGAACAAGACCATCGGGATAGGGATATCCGGGAAAGCCGGCGACAAAATAAATCAAATCCTGGTTGCCACGGAACGTATCGCCGATGCCGTCGTTCACATCATCGAAATTCTCGCCCATATACACATCGTGTGAAACTGCAAAACCTCCCGGCTTCCACGAAATGCTCGCCCATGTATCCGAATATAAAGCACCGTCAGCCGGGGTTGGCTTCGAGGCGTAAGGCCATAGTCCGCCTACCCCTTCCATAACGCCCATAACCTCTCCTGCCGACAGCGCCTTGGTATAGAGACGCACGTCGCTCAGGTGGCCTGACCACCGTTCGATGGCGCCGCCTATGTAAAAAGGATTCGCTCGGATGGTAAAGGTAATAGTGCTCGTTCCTGCCTCAACACCATTGCGGTAATACCTCAAAGTTGTTCCATCCTTGACGCCGGCGTGGTGGATCCATACGTCGCTTGGGATGTCATCGTAATCGATAGTCACGGTGTAGTCAGGGTCGTTATTGTAGTACTCAAACTTCGTGGGCGTGAACTTGATAAACTCAAGCGGATCGCTACCGTCGGCGGCGTATCGATTCCCCAATATCGACTCATTGACGCCGGTTCCATCGCCTTGCTGCTTGGCCCAGAATGCCCAGGTAAAATCGTTCTCCATATTCATTGCCGGAATAGTCAGGTCCGTACTGACATACGCACCGCTGCTGTTGTCTCCATTAAAGCTCATGACCATACCTCGCTCCGGGTCATCGAACCAGACCGATCCGCCTGCGCCCAGACCGCCGGCGGCGTTGTTGATGGTTCCGTCATTGCCGGATGCGGACAGATCGGCAACAGTATCCCCGGAGCCTTCGTCCAATTTCCACCATCCAATAAGATCGGGATCGGCGGCGCCGGCTCCGCTTATTAGAACCATATCCAGCACCAAAACAACAGAAACCAAAAGAATCAATTTCTTGCACATAATAGTCCTCCTTATCAAAGAATTAAACGATTACGCTTTAGCCATGCACTAAAACGGCTGACAACGCCTGTAGAAGTTCGGCTCCGGGGCCGAAAACACCCAAAACCTTCCATTATTACTTATACAAGATTGGCTACCTGTCTGTCAAGTAAAATTTTTAATGCTTATAAATTGTTGTATGTAAAGGATTTGACAAGCTGCTTTACCGGCGATAAATTACGCTGAGGGGGGATTAACTGGATATAATTATAGATGTGGTGTAAAGCACAGTTGCTTATATTTAGGAATCGGGATATGAAGAAATCAACATTTGAATTGTTAAGCTTATGCTTAGTGCTCACTATAGTTCACTCAAGCCCGGCCATAGCATCCGCGACGGCAGGCACCGAATGGTTCTTGCTTTTCGACGGAAAGACTCTGGCCGGTTGGAAAGCCGGCGGCAATAGCGGGACCTTCAGTGTCCGGGACGGCATGATCGTGGCCGATGGGTCGCGAAGCCATCTGTTTTACGCCGGTCCAGTCGAGGGCCATGATTTCACCAACTTCGAGCTGAAGGTGGACGTCAAAACGATGCCGAAAACCAATTCGGGGATTTATTTTCACACCGAATACCAGCAGACAGGTTTCCCGGCAAAAGGTTACGAAGTTCAGATAAACAATACCTATCCCGGAACAAAGGGCTATCGGGAGCTGCGAAAGACGGGCAGCATTTACGGAGTCCGAGATGTGTTCGCCTCGTGCGCCAGAGACGAGGTATGGTTCACGGTTCATATCATCGTCGAAGGCCGGCGGACCCGGCTGTGGATAGCAAACGAAGTGCACATTGACGACGAGCAGGAATTCATGGATATGTACGTCGGTAAGATCGTGACGATACTGGAGAACGAGCCGATCGACATATTTGTAAATCCGACGTTCCTGCCGGCGGTAATCGCCGAGCGATACGACGAGCTTTGGACACGGCAGCGGATGCTGAAGGTTGCTCAGGCCGCCGTCAAGAATGGTGTGGCGATTGAAATCAACGCCAGGTATCGCATTCCCAGCGTGAAATTCATCAAGCTGGCAAAACAGGCAGGGGCGAAGTTTGCCTTCGGGACCAACAACGGCGGCAGAGAGCTGGGGCACCTGGAATACTCGCTCGACGTGGCTCAGCAGTGCGGATTGACAAAAGACGATATGTTCGTCCCGAAGCCATAAGGCGAAAAACCGATTCAAACGAAAAAGTGACACTGACGCAGTTGGAGTTTGAATCTCCGTAAAACTCCTGAAATGCGCCCGGTTATATGCGGTAAAGATTCTTCGCTTTACTGCCTTTTGCTCAGAATGGATACAAAAACAGGCAAATCTGATTTGGTGTTAATTGGTATTATATTGTCAGGTCTGGCCATGTCGGTCGGATGGGGCTTTCGTGGCGACTACGGCCATGAGGCCGGCGCGATGGTTCCGGGCGCGCTGTTGGGCCTTTCAATCTGCCTGGCCTCCGGCAGGCGGGACTGGTGGCATCGCTCGACAATTATGGCAATGTGCGGCGCTATCGGGTGGGCATTCGGTGGGCAGATGAGCTACGGACGGATCATCGGCTACACGGCAGGCTCTTCGCTGCCGGACGTCGCCTATGGTTACGGCTGTCTGTTCCTGATTGGAGGATTATGGGCCGGGATTGGTTCGGCCATACTTGCGCTGAGCGTAACTCAGTCTCGTTCATATCTGGAGAGTTTCGCCGGACCTCTGGTGGCGTTGTGGCTCGGATGGTTTGCTATGGACTTGAGCGGCTTGACCGGACAGCTTGTAGAAACCTGGTATTTGAATGACACCGACTGGGTTGCGGCATTGTCCGCTTTACTTGTAGCCGGCGTGTATGCGGTTATCGTTCCTCGCAGTCGACCTGCCTGCTTTTTTATCATGCTGCTGGCCGGCGGCTGGTGGGCCGGATACATAATCCTGACCTGCCTGCTGGGGCTGCATATTACACCGCCTCGCAGTGACAATTGGTCGGGTTGTGTAGGCTTATTCATTGCTCTGTTGCTGTATCTCGTCCATCGGCAAAATCGAGCCGCCGTGCTGGTAGCGCTTTGCGGTTTCCTGGCCGGTGGGATCGGTTTTGCCGTGGGGGACTTTGTGCAGATGCTCGGTCGCGCCCAGTGGGGGCCAATCGGCCGCTTCGAAGCGCTGCAGGGCCTGGACTACTGGAAATGGATGGAACAGCTTTTCGGATTGATTATGGGCATAGGAGTCGGCCTGGCTTTCCTTCGACGGGTACAGCCAAAGCTGATCCCGCCGGCGGAAGATCAGAGCGGCAGGAGCCTCAATACCGTTGGACTGATTTTTCTGCTGCTGGTCATGATGTGGACCAACTTACATAAAAACGTCCTGAATTGGGCAAAGGGCAAACACATCCCGGAATATCTCTTCGGGATCCGGGCGGAATGGTGGTTTTTAATTATCGGGCTTATACTCTCGGCAATGATATTAGCAGCAATCATCCGGCGTCACCGCCAGGATTTATTGTTGGCGCCCTCCAGCGAGTTCGGACGAGGTCAATTACTATTCCTTGTCATTCTCTGGATCGCCATTGCCGGTGCCTTCACACAGGCACTCCCGGGGATGGCCGGAAAAGGAGTATTCTTCGTACATGTGACATTCTGGATTACCGGCGGGATTTGTTCCCTGATAGTGCTGGGATTATCAGGGAAACCAAGATCCCAATCCGAAGTACAGATCGCCGCCTCCGATCAATTCTGGAGACCCGGTATGCGACATTGGATAAGCTGGCTGCTGGTTCCCGTTCTTATCATCCTATTGGCATATCTTACCGTCTCGTCACATGACGAACCTATGCAGGGAAGCCACCTGCGCTTCACGAAGAACCTGCAACCATAGCGGACACATCGCTTTACCGGCGATGAATACGAAAACCTTGTCTCGTCACAAAGTACCTGGGCAGCATTAAATGGCCGGGCGAGTTGTTAGTAGCGTCGTCTGTCGCCGCCGCCACCACCACTGCCGCCACGTCCGCCGCCGCCACGTCCGCCACCGCCGCCATATCCGCCACCGCTACCGCCACCGCGTCCACCGCGTCTGGAATCGCCTCGTCCGCCGCCTCCACGGCCGGCCGGCCTGGGCTTGGCTTCGTTTACGTTAATCTTTCTGCCCTTTAATTCCCGCTCCTCCAGACCGCTGATTGCTGCCGCAGCCTCTTCCTTTGAGGGCATTTCCACAAATCCGAATCCTCTCGATTCGCCGCTGAACTTGTCCTTAATCACCGTAGCTGATTCAACCTGCCCGAATGTCTCAAACTCCTGGCGCAAGTCTTCGTCCGTTACATCATGGGACAGATTTCCTACATAAATGTTCATTCTGTTCTCCTTGTTTACTTATTTGTTCGCACCAGGGCACATTTTCCCATAAAGAAAATGCCGGTACATACCATATTTCCTGGAATATATGCCGCTCTTAGTTCAGATGGCGTACTATTTCCAACAATTGTTTTGCAGAATAAAAGAAATGACGCTAATGATAAGCCAGGATGCCAATATTAGCCAACGCCGTTTCTGCTATTTCAGCGCTCACGTATAACGATCATTTCAATACAATTGTCGCAATATAACGTTGCTGCGTACGAATTGCAACAAAAATTTCCGGTTTTTTTAGGATACTGCCGGTTTGCGGATTCTGTTCGGGTTTTTCGATTGAAATTTTTAGATGATTTGTCTGTGGATTCGTGGTATTCTTTGCGTGGCTTTCAGCAGGAAAGGCATATTATGAAAAAGGAGATTGACAATGAATAACCTTACACGCAGAGATTTTGTAAAAAGTACCGCGGCGGTCGGTGCCGCACTGGCGATGCCGTTTTCTAAAGTGCGAGGCGCCAACGATGACATTCGCGTCGGCGT